>JALYGZ010000021.1 GCA_030776845.1 Actinomycetota bacterium | reverse complement strand
TGGGCTGGAGCACCGCGCCGCCTGTGCCAACGGCGGCCCGCAGCAGCGCGGCCAGGGGCGCCGCGGGCAGCAGGGCCGCCACCTGCGCCAGGGGGCCGGGCAGGCGCTCCAGCGGGACGACGAGGTCGCCGAGCAGCAGCAGCACGACGAACAGCCCGTTGGCCAGCGCCAGGGTGACGACGGCGCGCAGACTGCCGGCCATCGCCATGGCGATGCCGGCGAACGCCGCGGTGCCCAGCAGCAGCGCCGCGGCCGCCAGCCCCCACGCCGGTGACGCCGGACGCCACCCCAGCGCCCACCCCGTCGCCAGGACGACCGCCACCTGCACGACCTCGACCGCCAGCACCGACAGGGCCTTGGCCACGACCAGCTCGCCGCGGCGCAGCGGCGAGGCGCCCAGTCGCTTGAGGACGAGATAGGACCGCTCGAAGCCGGTGGCGATGGCCAGTGACACGAGCGAGGTGCTCATCACCGACAGGGCGAGGATGCCCGGGACGAGGAAGTCCACGGCCGACCCGCCGCCGGTCGGCAGGACGTCGACGAGGGAGAAGAACACCAGCAGCCCCACGGGGATACCCAGGGTGACCAGCAGGCTCTCGCCGTTGCGGGCCAGCAGGACCAGCTCCATGCGCGCTTGCGCACCCACGCGGCGCGGCGACAGGCCGTCGAGGGTGGTCACCGGGCCGCGCCCTGACCGGTGAGGCGGAAGAAGACGTCCTCCAGGCCACCGACCGCGCTCACGCCGGTCAGCGGCAGCCCCTGCTCGTCGAACCAGGCCGACACCCGGGGGATGGCGTCGGGCCCGGCGTCGACGAGCCAGCGGCCCTCGCCGTCGGGCCGCACCGACGCGCCGACGGCCGTCGCCAGCGCGCGGTGGTCGAGCGGGCCGAGGGCGGTGACCAGCAGCCGGGAGGGGGCCCTGTCGGCCACGAGGGCCGAGGGACTGTCGCAGGCCAGCAGGCGGCCGCCGTCGACGAGGCCCACCCGGTCGGCCAGGCGCTCGGCCTCGTCCATCGCGTGGGTCGTCAGCAGCACCGCCGTCCCGCGGTCACGTAGTTCGCGCACCAGGCCCCAGGCCACGTGCCGCGCGTGCGGGTCCATGCCGGCGGTGGGCTCGTCGAGCACGACGACCTCCGGCCGGCCGACGAGGGCGAGGGCGAGGTCGAGCCGCCGCTTCTCGCCCCCGGACAGCGAGCGGTAGGGGGCCGTGCGCCGCCGGTGCAGGCCCACCCGCTCGAGGAACTCGTCGGGGTCCTCGGTCCGCCTGTGCAGGCACGCGAACAGCCGCATGGTCTCCGCGGGCGTGGCCGCCGGCCAGATCCCGCCCTCCTGCAGCATGACGCCCATGCGCTCGGCCAGCGCCGGGCGATCACGCCGCGGCTCGAGCCCGAGCACGCGCACCCGGCCGGCGTCGGGCCGGCGGAAGCCCTCCACGCACTCCACGGTGGTGGTCTTGCCCGCGCCGTTGGGCCCCAGCAGCCCGAAGACCACCCCCTCGGGGACGTCGAACGACAGCTCGTCGACGACACGCCGGCCCGCGTAGGACTTCACGAGCCCGCGGACGCTGACGGCGGTTGCCATGCCCCTCCTTGCTCGCCGGCCGCGGGCGTCCGCCTCGCCGTCGACGCGAGTTCGTCTAGCATGCGCGCGGCGGGGACCGGCTCCTGCCGGCCAGGATATTCCAGGCCGCCGGACGGCTGCCCGGGTGCGGGCCGCCAGAACCGATGGAGGCGACCACACCGTGGTGGCGCACGACGAGCACGGGCTCGCGCTCGTCTTCCCCGGCCAGGGCAGCCAGCGCGAGGGCATGGCGGTGCCGTGGGCCGACGAGCCGTCCTTCGCCCGCTGGCGGGAGGCCGACCGCATCCTCGGGCGTGACGTCGCCCGCCTGGGCTTGAATGCGTCGGCCGACGAACTGCGGGAGCCGGCCGCCTGCCAGGTCGCGTTGTTCGTCCACGGCGTGGTCGTGCTGGAGGCCTGGCGAGCGCGGGGCGGCCCGGAGCCGGTCGCCGTGGCGGGCCACTCGCTGGGCGAGTACGTGTCGCTCGTCGCCGCGGGGGTCCTGGGCTTCGCCGACGGGCTGAGCCTGGTGCACGCGCGGGCGACCGCCACCCAGCGGGCCGCCCAGGCCCGTCCGGGCACGATGGTGGCGTGCCTGGGCTACGACGTCGAGGTCGTGGCGACCGCCTGCGGGGAAGCCGGCGCTCACCTGGCCAACGACAACGCGCCCGGCCAGG
Organism: Actinomycetota bacterium; assembly: GCA_030776845.1. Lineage (GTDB taxonomy): Bacteria > Actinomycetota > Nitriliruptoria > Euzebyales > Egibacteraceae > JAHWKQ01. Next base: position 1,741 of record JALYGZ010000021.1, on the reverse strand, counting down.
TGGTCGTGGCCGGCGGGCCGGAGGCGCTGGAGCGTCTGCGCGCGGCGCTGTCGGGTGCGCCGGGCCGCGGAAGGGTGGTGCCCCTCGAGGTCGGGGCGGCCTATCACAGCCCGCACATGGCGCCTGCGGTCGAGCCGTTCTCGGAGGTGCTCGAGGGGGCGGCCTTCGCCGACGCCCGCATGCCCGTCGTGGCCAACGTCGACGCCCTGCCCCACGCCGGCGCGGGGGAGTGGCCCACCCTGTTGCGCCAGCAGCTGGTCCGGCCGGTGCGGTGGCGCGAGACCGTCGGTGCCCTGCGCGTCCTCGGGACCGGCACGGTCGTGGAGCTCGGCGCGACAGCCGTGCTGACCGGGCTCGTCAAGCGCACTGACCGCTCCCTCGTCCGCCGTGTCGTCACCACCCCCGAGGACCTCGCGGCACACACCGGCGAGTCGCTGCGGAGGTGACGGTGACCGAGCACGACGGCGGTCGGGGGCGACAGGGCGGGTGGGCGCTCGTGACGGGCGGGTCCAAGGGCATCGGCGCCGCGACGGCGGTCACGCTGGCCGGCGCGGGCCGGGACGTGCTGGTCCACTTCGGCACCGACCGGGACGGCGGCGAGCGGACGGCCGACGCCTGCCGCTCACAGGGGGTCGACGCGCGGGTGGTCGGCGCGGACCTGCGCGAGACCGTCGAACCTCTGACCGCGGCGATCGACGAGATAGGCGGCCTGCGGGTGCTCGTGAACAACGCGGGCGTGGCTGCCGACGGGCTGGCGATGTCGATGACCGACGAGGCGTTCGCGCTCACGGTGCGCGTCAACCTGACGGCGGCGTTCGCGCTGTCACGGGCCGCGCTGCGGGGCATGCTGCGTCGCCGCGGCGGGCGGATCGTCAACATCACGAGCGTCGTGGGCCTCCACGGCAACGCGGGTCAGGCCAACTACGCGGCCAGCAAGGCCGGGCTCGTCGGGCTGACCAAGACGCTCGCGCGTGAGGTGGGCAGGCGGGGGATCACCGTGAACGCCGTGGCACCGGGCTTCATCCGCACCGCCATGACCGAGGAGGTCGACGACGCCGGCTTCCTCGAGAGGATCCCCGCCGGTCGGCTGGGCGCCCCCGAAGAGGTCGCCGAGGTCGTGTCCTTCCTGTGCTCGGACGAGGCCGGCTACGTCAACGGCGCCGTCGTCCAGGTGGACGGCGGGCTGTTCGCCTGACGGTGATGCCGGTGGCAGGGGAGGTCGGGCGGGGCGGGCCGGCCCCGTCGGGGCCGCTGCGCCTCGCGCACCGCACGGCCGGCCCCCTGATCGCCCGCTGGTACCGCCCCGTGGTGACCGGCCGGGAGTGGGTGCCCGGCGGCCCGGCGATCCTGGCCTGCAACCACCGCTCGTTCCTCGACCACTACCTGCTGGGCGCGGTGGCGCCCCGCCCGGTGCGCTTCCTCGGCAAGAAGGAGCTCGCCCGGGGCCCAGCCGGCTGGATCAACCGCAGCTTCGGCATGATCCCGGTCGCGCGGGGCACGGCCGACACGGCGGCCATCGCCTTGATCGTGGACCTGCTGGGGGCGGGGGAGATCATCGGCATCTTCCCCGAGGGCACCCGCTCCCCGACCGGCGAGCTGTACAAGTTCCGCAGCGGGCTGGCTCGCATCGCCGCCGCGTCGGGCGCCCCGGTGGTGCCCGTGGGCATGACCGGCACGGCGGTGGTGTGGCCCCGCCACCAGAAGCCGGTCGCCCGGCGCCCGGCGCCCGGCCTGGTCAGGG
>JALYGZ010000020.1 GCA_030776845.1 Actinomycetota bacterium | reverse complement strand
GGCTGGAGCACCGCACCGGCACGCTGGCGCTGGGCGAGCCGTCGGTGGTGGTCGGCGTGTCCGCGGCCCACCGCCCCGAGGCATTCGACGCCGCCCGCTTCGGCATCGACACGCTCAAGGCCACCGTGGCGATCTGGAAGAAGGAGGTGTGGGCCGACGGCGGGGCCCATTGGCCGGGCAGTCCCTGACGCGTCACTAGACTGGGGCACGGACGGCGAGGAACCGAGACCACCCGCCCGGCGTTGTCCACCCGACGCCCCCGCTGACCCGGCCTGGAGCCCTCTAGCCCATGACCTTGCTCGACGCGCTGCGCCGCCGCTGGTGGCTGGCGCTGCTGGCCGTGGCCGTCGTGGTGGCGCTGTTCGCCAGCCGCGTGGCCGGCTTCTACACCGACGTGCTGTGGTTCAACAGCGTCGGCTACAGCGACGTGCTGTGGACGCTGCTGGGCACCCGCCTGACGCTGGGCGTGGTCGCCGGCCTGATCGTGGCCCTGCTGGTGGCCGGCAACCTGCTGCTGGCGCGGCGCCTGGCCCCGATGTACCGGATCCCGTCGGCGCAGGAGGCCGTCGTCGAGCGGTACCGGCAGGCGGTCGAGCCGATCTCGCGGCCGCTGATCGCCGTCGTCGCCGCCGTCGGCGGCCTGCTCAGCGGCACGTCGATCGTGGGGGAGTGGCCCACGTTCCTGCAGTGGGCCAACGCCGTGCCGTTCGGCAGGAAGGACCCCCAGTTCGGGCTCGACCTCGGCTACTTCCTGTTCGTGCTGCCGTTCCACACCCTGGTCAACTCTTGGCTGTTCACGTCGCTGGCGCTGACGACACTGCTCGCGGCGCTGGCCCACTACGTGTTCGGCGGAATCCGCCCGCAGTCGCCGGGCCAGAAGATCACCCCCCAGGTGACCGTGCACCTGTCGATCCTGCTGGCCGGCCTTGTCGCCGTGCGTGCGTGGGGCTTCTGGCTGGACCGCTACCTGCTCAGCTACTCCGAGCGGGGGCAGGTCACCGGCCTGAGCTACACCGACGTCAACGCCGAGCTGATCGGCTACCAGCTGCTGACGATCATCTCCGTCGTCTGCGTCGTGCTGTTCCTGGTGAACGTGCGCTACCGCGCCTGGCAGCTGCCCTCGGCGGGGGCGGCGATCCTGCTGGTGGCGGCGATTGTGCTGTCGGGGGTGTACCCCGCGGTCATCCAGCGCGTGCAGGTCGCTCCGCAGGAGCTGCAGCGGGAGCGCCCCTACATCGCGCGCAACCTGGAGTTCACCCGGCTGGGCTACGGGCTGCAGGGCGTCACCGACCAGCCGTTCCCCGCCGAGGGCGAGCTCGCGCCCCCGGCGGTGCGCCGCAACTCGAGCACGCTGGAGTCGGTCCGGCTGTGGGATCCGACCACGCTGCAGAACACCTACCAGCAACTGCAGGAGTTCCGCTCCTATTACGACTTCCGCGACGTCGACGTCGACCGCTACGACCTCGACGGCCGCCGGCGCCAGGTGATGATCTCGGTCCGCGAGATCAGCGAGGCGGACCTGCCCTCGGAGGCCCAGACCTGGCAGAACCGCCGCCTGGAGTACACCCATGGCTACGGGCTGGTCGCCACGGCGGTCAGCACCGCCAGCCAGCAGGGCCAGCCCATCTTCCTCGTCGACAACATCCCGCCGAGCGGGGCGAAGGAGCTGGAGGTCGACAACCCCCGCATCTACTTCGGGGAGCGCCCGCCGGAGTACTCCATCGTGGGCGCGGGCAGGACCGAGTTGGACTACCCGCGCGAGCAGGGCGAGCCCGCCCAGTACCGCTACACCGGCAAGGACGGCGTGGAGGTGGGGTCGCCGCTGCGGCGGCTGGCGTTCGGGCTGCGCTACGGCGAGCCGAACATGCTCCTGTCGAGCCTGATCAACAAGGACTCCAAGATCCTGTTCAACCGGGTGATCACCGAGCGGGTCGAGGCGGTCGCGCCGTACCTCAAGCTCGACCACGACCCCTACCCGGTCGCGGTGGACGGGCGGATCAAGTGGGTGATCGACGGCTACACCACCTCGGACATGATGCCGTACTCCCAGCGCACCGACCTCGGGGAGCTGACCGTCTCCGAGCAGCTGCTGCTGGTGCCGGTCCAGTCCGAGGACGGCACCTTGCGACTGGAGGAGCAGTCGGTCTCGGTGCCCGGAGTGCGGGGCACCGCCAACTACATCCGCAACAGCGTCAAGGCCGTCGTCGACGCCTACGACGGCACGATCACCCTGTACGTCGCCGACCCCGAGGACCCGGTCATCCAGGTGTGGCGGAAGGTCTTCCCCGGCACCCTGACGCCCATGGGGGAGGCGAGCAGGCAGCTGCGGCGCCACTTCCGCTACCCCGAGGACATGTTCCGGGTGCAGAGCGAGCTGTTCCGCACCTACCACATCCCGAACGCCGACGAGTTCTACACCAAAGAGGACGCGTGGAACCTGCCGGTCGACGCGGCCGTGGCCGCCAACGAGGACAACGAGGGCTCCTCGGGCGCCGAGCGCTCGCTGCGGCCGTACTACCAGTTGATGCGCCTGCCCGGCGAGGAGCGCGAGGAGTTCGCGCTCATCCAGCCCTACACCCCCGTGGAGCGCAACAACCTGACCGCCTGGCTGGCCGGCAGCAGCGACCCCGAGAACTACGGGGACCTCAAGGCCTACCTGATGCCGCCGAACAAGACGGTCTTCGGGCCGCAGCAGGTGCAGGCCCGCGTCGACCAGGACGCGCGCGTGTCCCAGCAGATCACGCTTTGGAACCAGTCCGGCTCCCGGGTCATCTACGGCAACCTGCTTGTCATCCCTGTGGGCCGTTCGTTGCTGTACGCCCAGCCGCTGTTCCTGCGCGCCGAGCAGTCCGAGATCCCCGAGCTGAAGAAGGTGGTGCTCGTCCTCGGCGACCAGGTCGTCATGGAGAACAGCCTGGCGGAGGCGCTCGTCGCGCTGTTCGGGCGGGCCCCCGACGTCCGCCTGCCC
>JALYGZ010000019.1 GCA_030776845.1 Actinomycetota bacterium | reverse complement strand
AGACTGGTGCGGGCCTTGCGGGAGCGGCCGCGCTCGGCGTGTGGTCCCGCCGGCCCGGCGCGGCTGGCCCTATCGGAGGGGGGCAGCTCGTCTGTGGGGTCAGCCATGCGGCCTCCTGTGCTTCCCTGTGGCGCGACCCTCCCCGTAGCCGCGCCACGATAGCCTGCCCGCATGCGCGTGCTGCTCGTGTCGACCTACGAGTCGGGCCACCAGCCTCTGCACGTGGCGTCACCCGCGGGGGCGCTGCGCGCCGCCGGCCACGACGTGCGCTGCCTCGACCTGGCGGTCCAGCCGTGGGACCCGGCGCTGGTGGACTGGGCGCAGGCGGCCGGCTTCTCCGTGCCGATGCACACCGCGATGCGCCTGGCCCTGCGCGCCGCCCGGGCCGTCAAGCGGCGCCGCGGCGACCTGCCGGTGTGCTTCTACGGCCTCTACGCCCCGGTCAGCCGCGACCTGACCCTGGGCCGCCTGGCCGACCACGTGATCGCCGGGGAGTACGAGCCGGGCCTGCTGGCCTGGATCGCGTCGCTGGAGGCCGGCGGGGAGGCCGGGGACCGCGTGGTGGTGCATCTGGGCCGCGGCCGGGGCTGGTTCGCGCCGCCGGCGCGTGACCTGCTGCCTCCCCTGGAGCGCTACGCGCGGCTGCACGTCGGCGGCGAGCGGCGCCTGGTGGGCTACGTGGAGGCGACGCACGGCTGCCGCCACGTGTGCCGGCACTGCCCGGTGCCGACCGTCTACGAGGGGGCCATCCGGGTCGTCGACCCCGACGTCGTGGTGGACGACATCGCCGCCCTGGTGGATCGTGGAGCGCGCCACATCACCTTCGGCGACCCGGACTTCCTCAACGCCCCCGGACAGGCGCGCCGGGTGGTCGGCGCGATGCACGAGCGCTTCCCGACCCTCACCTTCGACTGCACGGTGAAGGTGGAGCACGTGCTGCGACACGCGGCACTGTGGGACAAGCTCGCCGGCGCCGGCTGCCTGTTCGTCGTGACCGCGCTGGAGAGCATCGACGACTGTGTCCTGCGGCGCCTCGACAAGGGCCACACGGCCGCGGACGCCGTGCGGGCGGTCGCCGTTCTGCGCGACGCGGGGATCGAGCCCCGTCCCTCGTGGCTGCCATTCACCCCGTGGACCACGCCGCGCGGCGTGCTCGACGTGTTCGACTTCGTCGCCGACCACGACCTGGTCGAGAACACCGACCCGGTGCAGTACACCATCCGGCTGCTGCTGCCCGAGGGGTCGCTGCTGCTGGACCACCCCGACCTGCGGCCGCACCTGGGGCCGTACGACCCGTCCTCGCTCAGCTACGCGTGGACGCCGGCGGACCCGCGCGTCGACGACCTGCAGCGGCGGCTGGCGGCGCTGGCCGAGCGCCACGCGGGCGAAGGCGCGCCACAGGTGGGCGGCTACGCGGCGATGCGGCGCGCCGTCGAGGCGGCCGCCGGGGCGACCCCGGCGCGGTCGGTGCCGGCCGGCTCGGTCCAGGGGAGGCCACGGCTCACCGAGCCGTGGTTCTGCTGAGCGGAGCCCACCGGGGACCAGTTCGGTCCCCTCGACCCCGGGTGAGGCCCCGCCCCCGGCTACAGGGTGATGACGTGGTCGGGCGGGTCGGCCGACAGGGCCTCGTACAGGTCCGGGAAACAGCCGACCGTGACGCCGTCGACGACGCCGGTCACCGAGCAGTCGCCGGGCACGCCCTCGGCCAGGCCGCGCTCGAGCGCGCAGCGGTCGCACATCATCAGCAGGGTGCCGTGGTCGCGGGCCACCTTTGCCAGCCGCTCGCCGAGCGGGTCGCCGCTGCGCAGCACGTAGTTGTTGTCGTCGAAGAAGAACATCCCGACGACCTCGACCCCGTGACGGCCCTCCTCCAGTTGCGGCAGGATCATGCGCCCCAGCTTGTAGCTGGCGGTGTGGCCGGAGGTGGAAAAGACGTAGGCGACCTTCACGTGCCGCACCCTAGCGTGACCGACGACGGTGCACCACGCCGGGGCGGGATGGGTAGCACCGGGGGAGCCATCGACAGGAGGGATGCCGATGAACGGCCGACGACTCACGCGCCCACGACACGGCAAGATGCTGGCTGGCGTCTGCGCCGGCGTCGCCCGCTATCTGGACTGGGACGTCACCCTGGTGCGCGTCGCCTTCATCCTGTTCGGCCTGTTCGGCGCCGGCGAGCTGGCCTATCTCGTGCTGTGGATCCTCATGCCGAAGGAGGCGAGCGGCCCGCTCGGCGCGTGAGGCGCCATGGCCGGGCACCGCGCCGGCCCGCGTGCCATGATCGGCTTCCCACCCGCGGAGCAGGAAGGACGGCGCGAGCGTGCGGTTCAAGACGTCGGTGATCAACGCCGCCTCCAACGAGCTGGCGTCCGCCGTGGCCGCTCACCGCCGGGCCATCCACCGCCATCCTGAGCTCGGCTTCAGCGAGCACCGCACCGCGGCGTACATCGAGTCGGTCCTGACCCGCCTGGGCCTGCCGCACCGGCGTGTGGTCGGCACCGGGGTGGTCGCGCTCCTGGATGGCCGCGGGCCCGGGTGCGTGGGCGTGCGCGCCGACATGGACGCCCTGCCGGTGCCCGAGGCGCCGGGCCGAGCCGGCTACCGCTCCGAGATCGAGGGTTTGTCCCACGCCTGCGGGCACGACGGGCACGTGGCCGTCCTGCTCGGCCTCGCCGAGCTGCTCGCGGCGACCGAGGACCTGCCAGGCAGCGTCGCGCTGTACTTCCAGCCGGCCGAGGAGGGCCCGGGCGGGGCCGCCCCCATGGTGAAGGCCGGCGTCCTGGACGACCCGACGCCCGACGCCATCATCGCGCTGCACGTCTCCAGCGCCCACCCGGCCGGCGTCGTGGCGCTGCGCGGGGGGCCGGCGACCGGCTCGGACGACACCATCCGGATCACGGTCCACGGGGTGGGCGGGCACGCCGCCCACCCGGACACGGCCCTGGACCCCGTGCCGGTCGCGGCGCAGATCGTGACCACGCTGCAGCAGGTCGTGACCCGCGAGTTCGACCCGACCCACCCGGTGGTGCTGACCTTCGGCACGATCCACGGCGGCACCCGCCACAACGTCATCGCGCCCTCCGTCGAGCTGACCGGCACCTTCCGGACGGTGCACGCGCGCAACCGCGCCCTGCTGACCCGGCGCATCCCGGAGGTGGCGCGCGCGGTCGCGGCCGCCCACCGCGCCACGGTCACCGTCGACTGCGACCGGGGCTACCCGCCGGGCTTCAACGACCCCGCCGTCACCGAGGTGGTCGCCTCCTCCGCCCGCTCGCTGGTGGGTGAGGACCGGGTGGTCTCCCAGCCCGACCCGTCGCTGGGCGCCGAGGACTTCTACGTCTTCGGGCAGACCGGGGTCCCAGTGAGCATGTTCCGGCTCGGGGTGGCCAACCCCGGGCGGGGCATCGTGGCCCCCCACCACAGCCCCGACTTCGACATGGAGGAGAGCAGCCTGCCCGTCGGTGTCGCCGTCCTCGCCGAGTCGATCCGCCGGCTGCTCGACGGGAGATAGCGGCCCCGGGGTGCCACCATGGGGTCGTGGCTCGGGTCTCACGCGTCCGCCGTGGGTGGCTGGCCGCGGCCGCGCTGGCCGTGGCGGT
>JALYGZ010000018.1 GCA_030776845.1 Actinomycetota bacterium | reverse complement strand
GTGTCGACTGACTCGCGGTAGGCGTCAGTCAGTCGACACACTCCGGGGTCAGGCCAGGGCGTGGTGGATGTCGGCGACCAGGTCGTCGGGATCCTCGATGCCCACCGACAGGCGCACCAGGGTGTCGGGGACCTCCAGCAGCGAGCCGGTCACGGACTGGTGGGTCATGCGGGCGGGATGCTCAACGAGCGACTCCACGCCGCCGAGCGACTCGGCCAGCGTGAACACCCGGAACCGCCCGCACGCGCGCAGGGCGCTGTGCTCGTCGGCGAGGTCGAAGGACACCATGCCGCCGAAGTCGCGCATCTGGCCGGCCGCGACGGCGTGCCCGGGGTGGTCGGGCAGCCCCGGGTAGCGCACCCGACGGACGGCCGGGTGCCCGACCAGGGCGTCGACCACCGCGCGGGCGTTGTCGCAGTGCGCCCGCATCCGCACCGCCAGGGTCTTCAGCCCGCGCAGGGTCAGCCAGGCGTCCCAGGGCCCGGGCACCCCGCCGACGGCGTTGGCCAGGAAGGCGAGGCGCTCGGCCAGGGCGTCGTCGCCCACGAGCACCGCCCCGCCGACGACGTCGCTGTGGCCCCCCAGGTACTTCGTGGTGGAGTGGACGACGACGTCCGCCCCCAGCGCGAGGGGCTGCTGCAGGTACGGCGTCGCGAAGGTGTTGTCGACCACCACCTGCGCTCCGCGCTCGTGCGCGAGCTCGGCCAGCGCGGCGACGTCGAAGACCGACATCAGCGGGTTCGTGGGCGTCTCGACCCACACCATGCGGGTCGCCGGCCGCCAGGCGCCGGCGACGCCGTCGAGGTCGGACAGGTCGACGGGGTCGAAGTCCAGCCCCCACGGCCCGTGCACCCGGTCCAGCTGCCGGTAGGTGCCCCCGTACACGTCGTTCGCCAGCAGCACGTGGTCGCCGGGGCCCAGGGTGCGCAGGACCGCGTCGCAGGCCGCCATGCCCGAGGAGAACGCGATCCCGTGCGGCGCCCCCTCCAGGGCGGCCAGCGCCTCCTGCAGGGCGTCGCGGGTCGGGTTGCCGCCGCGCGCGTAGTCCCAGCCGCCGTGCTCGCCCACGGCCCTCTGCGCGAAGGTGGACGTCTGGTGCACCGGGACGACGACCGCGCCCGTGCGCGGGTCGGGGTCCTGGCCGGCGTGGATCGCCCGGGTCGAGAACCCGGTGTCGCGCCAGCCGGTCACCGGCCGACCCGGGTGAGAAAGTCCAGCACGTCCGAGCGGGTCACGACGCCGACGGGCAGGGTCCCCTCGCAGACGAGCACCGCCGGGCTGCGGGCGGTCAGCACGCTCATGGCCGCCTCCACGGTGTCGCGGGCGTCGACGATGGGCAGCGGGTCCTCCATCACGTCGCCCACGGACCGCTCCAGGACCGACGCGTCCCGGTAGACTCGCTCGAGCAGGCCGCGCTCGCGGATGCTGCCGAGCACGTCGTCGGGGGACCCGGCGTGGTCGCCCTTGACGACCGGCATCTGGCTGACTCCGAATTCGTGGAGCGTGGCGATGGCCGACCGCACCAGCTCGTCGGGGTGGACGTGGACGATCGCCGGCAGGTCGCCTTCACGTGCGCGCAGGACCTCGGCGATCTTGGCCGCCGCGCCGGTCTTGTCGAGGAAGCCGTTGGCGGCCATCCAGTCGTCGTTGTACAGCTTGGACAGGTAGTTGCGGCCGGTGTCGGGCAGCAGGACGACGACGACCGCGTCCCTGGGCAGCTCCGCGGCGACCTGCAGGGCCGCCCACGCGGCCGTGCCGCCCGAGCCGCCCACCAGGACCCCCTCCTCCCGGGTCAGCCGGCGGGCGGTGAGGAACGAGTCGCGGTCGCTGACGCGCACGTAGCGGTCGACCACGGCGGCGTCGAAGGTGTCGGGGATGAAGTCCTCGCCGACGCCCTCGACCAGGTACGGGTGCGCCTGGTCGCCGGAGAACAGCGAACCCTCCGGGTCGGCGCCGACGATCCGCACCTCGGGCTTGCGCTCCTTGAGGTACCGGCCCGCGCCGGTGATGGTGCCCCCGGTGCCGATGCCGGCGACGAACACGTCGACGCGACCGTCGGTCTGGCGCCACAGCTCCGGGCCGGTCGAGGCGTAGTGCGCCCGCGGGTTGGCCTGGTTGAAGTACTGGTTGGGCTGGAAGGCCCCGGGGATCTCCTCGGCCAGGCGGTCGGCGACGCGGTAGTAGGACTCCGGCGAGTCCGGCGGGACCTCGGTCGGCGCGACGACGACCTCCGCGCCGTACGCCCGCAGGAGGTCGATCTTCTCCTTCGACATCTTGTCGGGCATGACCGCGACCACGCGGTAGCCCTTCAGGCGCGCCGCGATCGCCAGCCCGGTCCCGGTGTTGCCC
>JALYGZ010000017.1 GCA_030776845.1 Actinomycetota bacterium | reverse complement strand
TCAGCTCCACCGAGGTGCAGGGGGCCGACGTCGTGGCCCGGAACGTGACGGGCTCGTCGTTGCGACACTGCAGCGGGCAGCCGTCGGGGTCGAGCAGGTCCGGGCTGGTGAGCGTGACGACCTGGTCGGAGGGCGTGACCTCGCCGAGCGTGAGGTCGAAGGCGCTGACCGGCCGCTCGACGGCGTTCGGGGCGCGGTAGGCTTCGACCGCCACGCTGGCCGTCTGCCCGCGCGCCTGCCACTGCGCGGTCACCGTGAAGTGCTTGTAGTCGTCGGGGTTGCCGTCCAGGTCGCCGATCATCGGGTCGTCGTCCGCGGGGTCGTCCACCCAGACGATCTGCGTGTCGACGTCGTAGGCGACGCCGTCGCGCATGACGTCCTCGCAGGCGGGCAGCGGAGGCACGTTCGACTCGCAGGCCTCGCCCGCCGCCGGCTCCTCGGACGCGGGGCGGGCGGCGCCGAGCGAGACGTGATCAGGAGGGGTGCCGGTGTAGTCGTCGTCGTAGAAGCCAACGTCGTCCCAGGCGATGCCCTGCAGGTGCTCGATGACCTCGTTCGCCAGCGCGTTCGCCCTGGTGCGCTGCTCGTTCTCGTTCATGGCGACCAGTGACGTGATCGTGGTGTTCGCCAGCGCCGTCAGCACGATCGCGACGATCACGATGGCCACGAGCGCCTCGACCAGCGAGATCCCCCCCTCCTCGCGCAGCCGCCCCCGGACCCGGGCGCAGGCGCCCGCGGCCCGCTGGAGTGGGGACACCGGCCGTGACACGGAGGAACGTCGACATCGCGCCCCCCGCCCTTGAGCCCGGAGTGTGTCGACTGGCTCACGCAAACCGAAAGGCAGTCGACATACTCCGGGTCAGGCGACGACGCGGGCGAGCTCGTCCAGCGTCGTGTAGCCGGCCAGCACCTTGGCAAGGCCGTCCTCGCGCATGCGGCGCATCCCCTGGCGGCGCGCGACCGCGGTGACCTCCTCGGATGAGGCCCGCTCGCACACGAGCTGCTCGATGTCCTCGCTCACCGGCATCACCTCGTGCACGGCCAGCCGGCCCCGGTAGCCGGTCCGGCCACACGCCTGGCAACTGCCCGCGTGGTACAGGGTCGGCGGCTCCCCGTCGGACGGCAGACCCGCCAGGCGCAGCTCCGCCTCGGTCGGCACGTATGGCTCCCGGCAACGGGGGCACAGCCGCCGGGCGAGCCGCTGGGCCACGACGCACTCCACCGAGGACGCGACGAGGAAGGGGTCGACGCCCATCTCCGACAGGCGCGTGACCGCCGAGGGCGCGTCGTTGGTGTGCAGCGTCGACAGCACCAGGTGGCCGGTCATGGCCGCCTCCATGCCGATGCGGGCCGTCTCCGAGTCGCGCATCTCCCCCACCAACAGGATGTCGGGGTCCTGGCGCAGGATGGAGCGCAGCGCGGTGGGGAAGGTCAGCCCCGCCCGCAGGTGCACCTGCACCTGGTTGACGCCGCTCAGGCGGTACTCGACGGGGTCCTCGACGGTGACGATGTTCACGCCGGGACGGTTGACGATGTTCAGCGTCGCGTACAGCGTCGTGGACTTGCCCGACCCGGTCGGCCCCGTGACGAGGATCGCCCCGTACGGCTTGCGGAAGCTGGATTCGAAGCGCTCGAAGTTGTGCCCTGAGAACCCCAGGTCGCTGAGCTCCATCAGCACCGACGACTTGTCCAGGATGCGCATCACGATCTTCTCCCCGTAGACCGTCGGCAGGGTGGACACGCGCAGGTCGATCGACTTGCCGCTGACGCGCAGGCCGATGCGCCCATCCTGGGGAACGCGGCGCTCGGCGATGTCCATGTCGGCCATGATCTTCAGCCGGCTGGCGATCGCCGCCTGGACGCGCCGGCCCTGCGTCGTAATCTCGTGCAGCACCCCGTCGATGCGGTAGCGGATACGCAGGCCCTGCTCCTGCGGCTCGAGGTGGATGTCCGACGCGCGGTCGCCCACGGCCTGGGTGATGAGCGCGTTCACGAACCTGACGATCGGTGCCTCGTCGCCGACCCGCTCCAGGCCGGCGAGCTCGGCGTCCTCCTCGCCGGTGTCGAGGCTGCCGGCCGCGTCCTCGACCGAGTCGCCCAGTCGCGAGTAGCGCTCGATCGCCGTGGCGATGTCCTGCCGGGTCGCGAGGAGCGGGACGACGGCCCGCCCCGTCGCCGTCCTGACGTCGTCCATCGCCACGAGGTCGGACGGGTCGCTGACGGCGACGCGCAGGCGCCCCTCGTCGTCGAAGCCGACCGGCAGCACGCCCAGCCGGCGCAACAGCGGCTGCGGGACGAGGGCGGCCGCCATCGGGTCGATCGTGGCCTCGGTCAGGTCGACGAAGGGTAGCCCGATGCTCTGCGCCAGCGCCGCCACCAGCTGCGGCTCGGTGACCAGGCCCAGGTCGACCAGCGTCTGGCCGAGCGACTTGCCGGACTCCCGCTGCCGCTCGCGCGCGCGGTCGAGGTCGGCGGCGGTGACCAGCCCACTATGCATCAGCACGTCGGGCAGTCCGGCGGCGGGCGCACCCACGGCGCTCACCGCCGCGACCGACGCCCGCGCGACCCCGGCTTGAGGCGAAGCGTCCGGTCTCCTCTCAGGGCTGGGACCCTGCCCACTTGTGGCCCGGCCGGCCCAGCGCCGCGAGCTCCCGGACGATGTCGGCCGGGTCGACGGCCGACCCGGGATGCGCCGGCTCGACGTCGGGGAACCGCAGGATCTCGGGCTGGATGCCTACCGGCTTCGCCAGCGGATCGTCTCGTTCCTCGACCGGGTCGTGGACGACCACCAGGCCCGCGCGCACGAGACGGTCCACCGCCAGGAACGTCTCCAGCTCACCCTCGCAGCCGTGCTGGGCCAGCTGCTCCAGGGACCGGTGCCCGTCGATCAGCGACAACCGGTGCCACTCGTCCCGCGGAACCTTCACCTGCTCGTCGTCCGTCGGCGGCTCCGGCGCCAGGGAGGGGACCGCCTCGGCGCAGGGGATGCGCGCGCGCAGCGTCTCCCACACGGCCACCCTGCGCCAGCCCTCCTGCAGCGCCTCGTCCACCGGGACGGCCACGCCCTCGGGGATGTCATCGAGCGTCTGGAAATGGAACTGGGTGTGCGCGCGCCGCAGCAGGCCGAACATGGCGTCGTCGAAGACCGTGCGCAGCAGCGGGCGCAGGTGCCCGGGGTCGACCAGGCCCGTCTCCAGCAGGTGGGAGCCCAGCAGGTCGGCGGACCGTGCGTCGGCGAGGGCCTGGCTCACCTGTTCGTCGGAGAGCAGGCCACGGCTGCGCAGGCATTCGGCGAGGGGCACGACACGCCCGTTGGCGACGACAGTCGACAGCTCGCCGTCGCGGATGTAGGCGCGACTCTCGCCGTGGCCCCAGACGCGCAGCGCCCCGGACCTGCCCGTCTCGGCGAGCAGGTGAAGGACGTCCGCCAGCTTGAAGTTCCCGAACGTGCCCTGCAGCATCCAGCCGTCCTGCCCGGTGACCCGACACCGAGGGCCGGATGCCCAGGGCGGGGGGGCGTCACGGACGGGTAATCGGCGCCCGCGGGGCGTGGCTTTAGGAGATGGCGGCCCGGGCCGCCCGGGTCATCGCCTCCACCGGCGCTGCCAGGCCCGTCCAGCGCTCGAAGGAGCAGGCGGCCTGGGCCACGAGCATGCCCAGCCCGTCGTGCGCCGCGGCGCCCGCGCGCCGGGCCGCGTGCAGAAACGGTGTCGACCCGTGGCGGTAGACCAGGTCGAGGGCGACCTGGTCCGCCGACAGCCGCATGAACCGGTCCGGCAGGGCCTCCCCGTGCAGGCCCAGCGGCGTGGCGTTCACGACCAGGCGGGGCGGGTCGGCGCCCCCGGTCGTCGCGCCCGCGGCCTCGGCGACCGCCGTGACGGCCCGGGCGGCGTCGGGC
>JALYGZ010000016.1 GCA_030776845.1 Actinomycetota bacterium | reverse complement strand
TTGCCGAACGAGCCGCCGCCGCTGAAGAGGCTCCGGGCGGCCTCGTGCCACGCCGCGCCCTCGCGCAGGGCGGCGAAGATCCGCGGCGGGCCGGCCCCGTAGCCGCGCCACGGCTGGGCCGCGTGGTCCTCGGCGAAGGTCGCCGCCATGTGGGCCCCGTCGAAGCCCCGGCACTCCAGCAGCGACCTGGCCAGCCCGAGCGTCATGAGCGTGTCGTCGGTCCATCGCAACGGCTGCTCGGCGCGCGCCCAGGCCTCCACGGCGGCAGGGTGCACGCGGGCCCGGCCCTCGAAGGGCGCGCCAAGGGCGTCGCCGGCGGCCACGCCCAGCAGGGCTCCGCGGAACCGCCCGTCCAGCCCGTCGGTGCCGGTGTCCATGGCGTGTCCTTTGCTTCCTGCGCGCCGGTGCGCCGGGCGCCATGTGACAGGATGCCCGACGATCCCGGCGCTACGGTCGGGCGGAGGCGCCGGTGCGGATGGGCTGGGAGTGGTCGAGGGCATCTGCCGGGTCGTGCGGCGCGCGCGGTGACGCCGACGGCCGAGCCGGGCGGTGACGGACACGACCCGATGACCGACCGGGGCGGGAGCGGTCAGCCGCCGCGGGCCGGTTCCCGGCGGCGCGACGTCACCGCCGAGGGGACCGACCTGGAGGCCTTCGGCCCGGCCGAGTGGGGTCTGGTCGCCACCTCTGCCCTGCTGTGGGGCTCGTCGTTCCTGTTCATCGACGTGGGCCTGCGGGCGTTCGAGCCCACGGTCGTCGCACTCGCCCGGCTGGGCCTGGGCACGCTCACCTTGGCGGCCTTCCCGGCCGCCCGCCGGCCGGTCGACCGTCGTGACCTCCTCCGGGTCGCCGTGGTCGGGGTCCTGTGGCTGGGGGTGCCGCTGGTGATGTTCCCGCTGGCGCAGCAGTACATCGACTCGTCGCTGGCCGGGATGCTCAACGGCGCCGGGCCGCTGATCTCGGCCACGTACGCGGCGATCCTGCTGCGACGCACGCCCCGGCCGCTGCAGATCGTCGGCCTGGTCACCGGCTTCACCGGCATCGTGCTCATCACCGTGCCCACCGTCGGCGCCTCCCCGTCGGCGGGGGTGGGCATCGCCTTCGCCATGGTGGCGCTGCTGTGCTACCCCCTGGCGATCAACGTGTCCGTGCCGCTGCAGCAGCGCTACGGCGCCCTACCGGTGCTGCTGCGGGGACAGCTGTTCGCCCTCGTGCCCCTCGCGCTGCTGGGGGCGGCCGGGGTCGCCGGGTCGGCGTTCGCGTGGCCGTCGGCGATCGCGATGGTGCCGCTGGGCGTCGCCTCCACAGGGCTGGCGTACGTGGCCATGGTGACGCTGGCCGGGCGCGTCGGCGCCTCGCGGGGGGCGATGCCGATCTACTTCCTGCCGGTCGTGGCCACCGTCCTCGGCGTGGTGTTCCTCGACGAGCGGGTCGAGCTCAACGCACTGCTGGGCACCGCGCTGGTCATCGCCGGCGCGTGGCTGATGAGCCGGCGGGAGCGCTGAGGGCCGTCAGGTCACGGCCGCGTCCGGCCGCGGCGCGTCCGGTACTCCTCGCGACGGCGGACGCTGAGGGCGACGGCCCGGTCGATCTCGGCGCTCACCTCGGCCCAGCGGGCCAGCTGACGGCGGACGCGGGAAGGAGTGGACAACGCGCAGCCGACGGCCTCTGCGACCTCGGCGTCGGTCGCCCCCGGGTGGTCGCGAATGTACTGCTCCACCCGCTGTGTGATGGTCGGTCGCTGC
This sequence comes from Actinomycetota bacterium, assembly GCA_030776845.1. Classification (GTDB taxonomy): domain Bacteria; phylum Actinomycetota; class Nitriliruptoria; order Euzebyales; family Egibacteraceae; genus JAHWKQ01. Next base: position 15,936 of record JALYGZ010000016.1, on the reverse strand, counting down.
CGCTCTGTCGTGCTCAACACACACCCCCGGTGCGGGTGCATCAACGCCTGACCCCGTCCCGCGGTTCCCCTGGGCTGGCGGCGGGCCGCCGATCACCGCCCTGCCCGCGATCTCCCTCCCACCGGTCTGGGCCGGCAAGCATCGCCGGTCCCCGCCCGGAGCGCCATCGGCCGATGGGACACGCCCGCGGGCGGCGACAGTGGCGGGTCGCGGGCGAGCCGGCGACCGGTCTGCGTGTCGATCCCAGTGTGCGATGGAACACCCAGGCAGGGAAGAGCCGCAGCCCTTCGAGCTTGTCACTTTGGTTACCGCTGCGGTAACCGGGGTGACAAGCGGCGTTCGTGGGTCGCCTTCCGCACCGGGGACCGGTGGGCCGCACTCCCGAATGGGGACAGGGAGCGCAGACGGCCACGAGAGGACGGCCATGGGTGAGCCAGTGCGCATCTCGGTGACGCTGTCCGGTGGCGCGGCCCTGGGCGCCTACCAGGCGGGCGCCATGGCGGCCATGGCCGTCGCGGTGCAGCAGCTGCAGGCCCGCCACGGGGACCGGGTCGTGGTCGACGCGGTGGGCGGCGCCTCGGCCGGCGCCCTCGTCGCGCTGTTCACGGCCCACAGCCCGCTGGCCGGCATCGACCCCCTGTGGCTGCTGAATGAGGCCTGGGTGGAGCGGGTGTCCCTCGAGCTGCTAGCCGGACGCAGCTCGCGCGCACCGCTGTCGTTCCGCCGCCTGAGGGAGCAGGTGGGGGAGCTGGTGGACCCGCGCACCGACGACGGGCGCGCCGCCCACCGCGTGGCGGACCCCCAGCAGACGTCCGTCGCGATGCACGTGGCGCTGACCGGCCTGCAGGGACTCAACTAGCGGACCGGCGCACCCGGCCGGTCCGTCACCGCGACGACGTACGTCGACTGGTACGACCACGTCCTGAAGCCCGGCGCCGGGTCGGCGCAGCTGGTCGAGCCCCGGGGCTGCTCCGTGCTGGACTTCACGCTGGCGTCGGCGGCCAACGCCGGCGCCTTCGCCCCGCAGCTGCTGGACCGCCGCGACGACGCCGGGGAGTTCCGCCGCCGGGGCATCACCAACTTCCCCCGAGCCGGGGCACCTTTGGTACACCGACGGCGGCACCGTGCTGGACCTGCCCCTCGGCCGGGTCCTGGACGCGGCCCGCCGCCACGGCCCGGCCGACGTCCGCCGGGTGCACCTGCTGGTCGTTCCCCGCTCGGAGGGGCCCTCGGGGGCCGACCGCTGGGCCGATCCCGAGCACGCGCCGCTGCGGACGTCCAGCCTGGCCCGCACGCTTGCGATCGTCCCGGCCCAGGCGCTGTATGACGACCTTCGCCGGCTGGAGAAGACCAACGCGCGCCTGGGCTAGGCCCGGGCGCTGACCGAGGCGGTCGTGCCCCACCTGGACGCCGCCGCCGACTACGGCCTCCGCGAGGTGATGCGGCGCCTGGACGCCGACCGCTCCGCGCTGCGCTCGCACTGCGGGCCGTCCGGCGAGCCCACCGCCCAGCTGCTGCGCCGTGCCGTGGACGAGATCACGGGACTGACGGGCAAGGTGCCGGTGACCGCCGGCGTCATCTCACCGCTGCTGCTGACCGACGACGAGGACGGGGGAGCGGTCCCCGACATGCTGGCCGGAGAGTTCCTGGGGGACCTCGGTGGGTTCCTCAGCAAGCCGTTGCGCCGCAGTGACTTCGCTCTGGGCTATGACAGCATGCTGGCCTGGCTGCCCCGGGGGCTGCGCGAGGCGGGCCTGGCCGATCACGACGCCGACGCGGCGGCCGACGAGGTCCGGGGTCGCCGTCTGCACCACTGGCGGGAGGTGAACATGGGGTTGATGAGCGCCCGCGACCTGTCGGCGCGCAGCCAGCTGGGCCTGGCGCGGCTGCTGGCCCGGGTCGTGCGGGTGCTCACGGGGGACGCCCTGCGCAGCCTGCGGGGGCGGTGAGGCCGGGGACGCGTCCGCTGGTCAGGTACCGGCCAGGACGCCGTCGAGCAGGCGCTGGGCGTCGTCGAGGACCCGTCGCAGGTGATCCTCGCCGAGGAAGCTCTCGGCGTACAGCTTGTACACGTCCTCGGTGCCCGACGGGCGGGCGGCGAACCAGCCGTGCTCGGCGACGACCTTCAGGCCGCCGATGGGCTCGTCGTTGCCCGGCGCCCGGCTGAGCGTCGCCGTGATGGGCTCGCCGGCCAACTCGGACGCCTCGACGTCGTCGGGCGACAAGCACCCCAGGGCGGCCTTCTGCTCCGGGGTGGCCGGGGCGTCGATGCGCTGATACACGGGGTCGCCGAAGCGCTCGGTCAGGGCCCGGTAGCGCTGCCCGGGGTCCTCGCCGGTGCGCGCGAGCACCTCGGCGGCCAGCAGGCACAGGATCAGGCCGTCCTTGTCGGTCGTCCAGGCCTCCCCGTGGCGGCGCAGGAACGACGCCCCGGCGCTCTCCTCGCCGCCGAACGCGATGGAGCCGTCCAGCAGCCCGTCGACGAACCACTTGAACCCGACGGGCATCTCGACGAGCCGCCGCCCGGCGGCCTCGACGACCCGGTCGAGCATGCGGCTGGACACGAGCGTCTTGCCGATGCCGGCCCCACCCGGCCAGTCGTCGCGCGCGCCGAGCAGGTACGACACGGCCACCGCGAGGTAGTGGTTCGGGTTCAACAGGCCCGCGCCAGGCGTCACGATGCCGTGGCGGTCGGCGTCCGGGTCGTTGCCGAAGGCCAGGTCGAAGCGGTCGGCCAGGTCGATCAGCGGCCGCATCGCGTAGGCCGACGAGCAGTCCATGCGGATGCCGCCGTCGCGGTCCAGCGCCATGAAGGCGAACGTCGGGTCGATCGCGTCGTTGACGACGTCGATGTCGAGCTTGTGGCGCTCGGCCACGGCCTGCCAGTACGCGACACTGGCGCCGCCCAGCGGGTCGACGCCCAGGCGCGGCCCCGCCGCGCGGACGGCGTCGAGGTCGACCACGGCCGGCAGGTCGTCGACGTAGGCGCCCAGGTAGTCGTGGCGGTGCACGGACTGCGAGGCCCACGCGTGCTCCCACGGGATCCGCTCGACTCCGCGCAGGTCCTCGGCGAGGAGGGCGTTGGCGCGATCCTGGATCCACCCGGTCGCGTCCGAGCCCGCCGGACCGCCCGAGGGCGGGTTGTACTTGAAGCCACCGTCCCCCGGCGGGTTGTGGGAGGGGGTCACGACCACGCCGTCGGCCAGGCCATCCCGCCGGCCGCGATTGTGGGTCAGGATCGCGTGGGACACGGCGGGCGTCGGCGTGGGGCCGTCGGAGGCGTCGACCATGATGTCGACGCCGTTGGCGGCGAGCACCTCGACCGCGCTGCGGAAGGCCGGCTCGGACAGCGCGTGGGTGTCCCGCCCCAGGTACAGCGGCCCGTCGGCGCCCTGGCCGGACCGGTACTCACAGATCGCCTGGCTGGTCGCCAGGATGTGCGCCTCGTTGAACGCGCGCCGCAGCGACGAGCCCCGGTGGCCGGAGGTGCCGAAGGCGACCCGTTGCTCCGGCGCCGTGTGGTCGGGGCGCTCGTCGTAGTACGCGGCGACCAGTCGGTCGACGTCGACCAGGTCCGAGGCCTGTGCGCGTGTGCCGGCTCGTTCGTGCTCGCTCATGGTGTCGTCCTCCCCGGGACCGCCCGGTGTCACGCCCGCGTGGGAGCAGCCGCGGGCCGTATACGGCTGGATCACTCCCACGGGCGATCGCGGGTGTCAGGTCGTGCTGCGGCGGGTGTCGGCGTCGGAGAACAGGAACGACAGCAGCACGAAGCGGCGACCCTGCTCCACGTCGCACACCTCGTGCAGGTGGGAGCAGGAGAAGACGAGGGCCGCGCCGGCGTCGGGGCGGTAGCGCTGGAGCCCGTACTCGGGGAAGCGCAGCTGCCCTCCCGTATAGCTGTCGTTGAGGTTGAGGGTGAGGGCGAACCGCCGGTGCATCGTCGCGGGGCTGAGGTTGTCCCGGTGGGCGCGGAAGAACCCCCCGGACGACGCGTCGTAGCAGCCGATCTTGAAGCCCTCGAAGCGGGTCGCGCGGTAGGAGAACGCCTTGGTGACCTCCGGCATGACCCTGCGCCCCACCGCCGACGACAGCTCCCGCAGCAGCTGTGGGTCGGTGACGGTGTGGTCGCGGCGGCGCTTGGCCGCGGAGCTGATCCCCTCGTCGCGCCTGCCCTCCACCGTGCGCTCCACGCCGGTCTCGACGTTGCCCTCGCGCTCCCAGACGTCCATCAGCCGAGCGCACCAGTCGGCGTCCAGCGCGTTGGGCACGAGCAGGACCGGCGCCTGCGCGCGGACCTCGCTGGCGTCGGTCTCGGCCGGGGGCAGCAGCCGGGTGACCCGCTCGGCGGCCGTCGCCGGCTCGTCCGTCTCGAAGGAGCCGAGCACGCGAACATTGGCGTCCAGCGCGACCACCCCCGTCGACGCCGAGCCGGGAGACAGGCGGTAGGGCCGGGCGAGCCTGCCCTCGGCGTCGACCCAGTGCGCGAAGGACGTGGGGGCGTCGGGCGGTTGCCGGGTCACCGTGAACAGCGCGACACCGGCGGCGTCGAGCTGCGCACGCAGCGAGTGCAGTCCGTCGGACGTCGGCTCGTCGGCGAAGACTAAGGCGCCGGGGCGCCCACCCGCGGTGGCGTAGAAGCGGCTGGGCACGCCGTCGGCGCCGGGGAGCACGAAGTCCGGCGCCCGCTCGCCGCGCTCGAGGCCCACGCTGGTCATGTCCCCCCGCTTCCTGTCGCCGGCACCGGAGGCCCCTGCAGGCTAGCGCGGTGCCCCGGTCGTCCTCCTCACAGCGTCCGTGACCAGTGCTGCCCGACGAGTCGCCGGCCGAAGCTGTGGTGTCCGTGTTCCTCCACCAACTGGAAGCCGGCGCGCTCGTAGACGCGGCGGGCCTGCTCCAGGACGTCGTTGGTCCACAGCGTCAGTCGCGCGTAGCCGGCCCGGCGCGCGAAATCGACGCACCGGTCGACGAGGGCGGCGCCGATGCCCCTCCCCCGGGCGCCGGGCTCGACCAACAGGCAACGCAGTTGGGAGACGTGGTCCTCCCGCCGCACGCAGAGCACGCAGCCGACCGGCTGCCCGCCGAGCTCGGCGATCCACGCGGCCTCGCGCCGCGGGTCCCGGTGGTCCACGTAGTCGGCGACGATCCGGGCGACCAACGCCTCGAAGGTCTCGTCCCAGCCGTACTCGCGGGCGTAGAGGGCCCCGTGACGGTGCACGATCCAGCCGAGGTCCCCCGGCGCCGGGGCCCGTAGGACGAACGGCCCGCAGCCGGGCGAGTCCCCGAGCAGCCGTCGGATGGTCCCCATCGCGTCGACCAGCCGCCGCTGGTCGGCCTCGTCGAGGCGGGCCAGCAACGCCCCGGTCTCCTCGGCCGACCGGGCGTCGAGCGTCTGGAAGACCGCGCGGCCCTGAGGCGTCAGGCGGACGGCCTGACGCCGCCCGTCGGCTCCGGACCGCTGCCGGGTGGCCAACCCGTCCGCCTCGAAGCGGGTGAGGATGCGGCTGAGGTAGCCCGGGTCCAGGTCGAGGACCCGCCGAAGCTCGATCACCTCGGTGACGTCGCGCTGGGCCAGCTCGAAGATCACCCGGGCCTCCGTCAGGGAGTACGGGGACCGCAGCAGACCCTCGCGCAGGACCCCGATCATCTCGGTGTAGAAGCGGTTGAACGCGCGCACGGCCGACACCCGCTCGTCCGTCGTCGCCCCAGAAGCCACCGACCCGGCCAATCCTTTGACTGAGTCAAGTATAGTCGGCGCCTGCAGCCGCGTGGTCGGGGTCGCAGCGCTTGCAGGCCCGGAAGCCGGCTGCGCGAGCCGCTCGGGCCGTCGGGTAGAAGCGCACGTTGGCCCGCTTGGCCGCCGGCGCCCGGCACCCGGGCCGGCAGTAGATCCCCGTGGTCACCACCGCGACGTAGAAGTGGCCGTCGTACCGGTGGTCGCGGCGCTCGGTGGCCCGCCAGTAGCGCTCGAGTTCCTCGGCCCGCACGCCGCGTCCTTCCCGACGGATCGTCCCCGCAAGCTACCCCCGGGGCGCCTTTCGGGCCCGTCGGACTGGTCCACACCGTGACCCATGCGAGCGCCACAGGAAGAGGGCGGGGCAAGCGAGGACACCCGGCTCACCCATCTGGTCGAGGCGACGTTGCTGGCCATCGGCGACCTGGACCTCGGCGAGGTGCTGCGGCGCATCGTCGAGGCGACCCGGTCGCTGGTGGGCGCGCGGTACTCGGCACTGGGAGTGATCGGTCCGGACGGGAAGCTGTCGGAGTTCGTGTTCGGCGGGGCCGACAGGAGATCGCGGACGCGATCGGCCACCTTCCCGAGGGGGACGCGGGATCCTGGGACACCGACGACGCCGACCAGTGCAGCGTTGCGGTGGAGTACGGGCGCGCCCAGGGGGAGCTGCGCCGGCTGGCGATCGTGGAGGACAGGGAGCGCATCGGCCGGGACCTGCACGACACCTCCCGAGGGGACGACGCTGGAGTGGCGGGTGCCGCGCGACGCCTCGTCGTGAGCGCCGGCCCTACAGCCCCAGGTCGTCGCCGTCGACGCCGAGCCAGACTGTGCCCAGGTCGGCGGCACGGAACCAGTCGGGCGGCAGCGAGCGGGGCACCGCGATGCGCCGGCCGGAGACAGCCCCGGGCGTCACGCGGACGTAGTGCGCCCTGTGACCGGGGGCGAATGGCTCCAGGGGAAGCTCACGGACCCTGGCCAGCTCCCCCGGGTCGACGACCTCCTCGGCCCTGCCTCGCACGACGACGCTCCATCCCCTCCGGCGGACCTCGTCGATCGCGTCGACCTCGAACGTCGCCGGCTCACCCCGCACGGCGGCATCCAGCTTCGTGCCCTCGTCGGTCCGAAACAGCACCGACCCGCGGTCCAGGACGTAGTTGACGGGGAGCACGGCCGGGCCCTGCTCGTCGTTCACGGCGACGCGGCCCAGGTGATGGGTGCCCAGCAACCTGACGCACAGGTCGGGTGCGAGCTCGTCCAGACCTCGTGGGTGTTCACCGGCTGACCTCCTGCGGCCGCGCTGTGTGGCCGGGACCGTCGACCCAGTCGATGGTGCCCGATCGTCACTGGGCCCGATCAGGCCGGCAGTGTTGCCTCGGGGGAGGGACGCGATCCGACGGCTTGGAGTGCCCATGCTTCGTGAGCGAGTGGATGTCGACGAACGTGGTCACGGTCTCGCCGGCGACCTCGGTGCAGGATCCGCACGAAGTGTGCAGCGCGTGGAGGCGCTGCCGCTGCCGATCTGCTCGTGGTGGGGATCACGCGGCCTCGGCGGCTTCTCGCGCCTGGTGCTCGGATCGGTCGGGCGGCGCGGGGCCGAGCCTAGGGGGACTCGGCGGCGGGAGGCGGCGGCGCCTGTGCCGGTGGTGGCGCCGGGAGAGACCTGGCGCCCGGGGAAAGGGCCCCGAACCACACCCCCAGCATGACGAGTGCGGCGCCCGTGGCCGCCTGGCCCGTGACCGGCTCGCCGGCGAGCCATGCGCCCAGCGCCATCGTCGCCACGGGGAACAGCACGAACATGTACGAGGTCGCCGAGGCGGTCCACCGGCGCACCACCAGCAGCACCAGGACGAACAGCCCGACGGAGCCGAACGTCACGAGATAGGAGACGGCCCAGACCGCCTCGTCCTGCCGGGGCAGGGCCCACGACTCCCCGGCGCCCGCCGACAACCCCAGCAGGAGCACCGAACCCACCGTCATGCCCACCGCGTTGGTCATGGCGGGGTGATTGGCGGACAGCCGCTTGCCCAGGATGATACCCTGGCCGACGCACAGGGCGGCCGCGAGCATCGCGGCCAGGGCGCTCAGCGGCACCACGACCTGCTGCGGGCCGACGATCATCCAGGCGATGCCGGCCAGTGCGAGCAGTGCCCCGACCACCGCGCGCGGGCGCAGGCGCTCCAGGCCCTGGGCGGCCGCCAGCAGGACGGTCGCCAGGGGCACGGTCGCCAGCACGACCGTCGCCACCCCGGCGGTCACGCGGACCAGAGCCCAGTACATGAGGGCGTAGAAGATCGCGAAGCTCAGCGACCCGTACACGGCGGTGAGTGTGAGCTGCAGGCCACGCGGCCGGCGCAGGCGCAGCGCCCAGGCGATCACCACGAACGACAGCGCCGCCAGCCCGAAGCGCAGCCCCGCCCCCCAGAAGGGGGGCAGCTCCTGATTGCTGAAGCGAACGGCCAGGAAGTTGCCCCCGCCCAGCATCACCGCCATCCCGAAGGCGGCGAGCGTCAGGCCGTCGGGCCAGGGACGGCCGCGACCGGTCATCTCATCGACTGAACAGCCAGGGGTCGGCGAGGTCGAGGTACTCGATCTCCTCGACCATCCCCATCCACTCCTGGAACGCCGCCTGCAGGTCGCTCGGACCCTGCTCGAGCCTGCGCTCACCCTCCCGCGCCTCGGCCTCGGATGTGAAGTAGGCGGTCTCGGTGAACTCTCCGGCCCGCGTCCAGCCCACCGTGCCGCCGATGAGGTCGGGACGGTGCTCGCGCAGCAGTCCGGACAGCTCCCGTTCGGCCGCGACCATTCGGTCGATGTCGTTGGAGCGGCCCTGCATGACCTGGACGAAGCCGGCCTCGTCGGATCCGCCGCCCAGGAAGGTCTCGGCCGAGGCGTAATCGCGGAAGGCGGCGGCGCCGTCGAAGAGCCGCGCGGTCTCCTCCCACCACCGTCCCTGCTCTGGGCGGTCGCTGTTTCGCCGTGCCGCCTCCTCCGAGTCGAAGCGGACCACCGCGACGAACTCACCGTCCTGGGTGACCCCCGCCGTCGTCCCCAGCCAGCCCTCGGCTCCCGGAGCCAGGTCTCGGTTCCAGTCATCGATCCGCCGGCGCAGCCCCGCCGGCTCCCGCACGCGTCCCTGGATCACCTGGATGAACACGGTCGCTCCCTTCCGCACCCTTTCCGGTGGACCGCCAGCGTGGGAAGCCTCGTCGGTGCGTGGCGTGTTGTCCAGTGACGCCACCCCGGGGCGGGCGGCCCCGTGGGTCGGCAGCTACGGTGAGGCCCATGAGCGACTCCGACGACTCCCACGGCGTCTACGTCCAGGACACCTACGAGCGGGACACCCGCTACCTGTCGGCGCGCATCACCGCCGACGGGGCCGACGGCTGGCCCGTGGAGCCGGGCCGGTACCGGCTCGTCGTCAGCCGGGCCTGTCCGTGGGCCAACCGGGCGATCGTCGTGCGGCGGTTGCTCGGCCTGGAGGCCGTGCTGTCCATGGCGATCGCCGGGCCGACCCACGACAAGGACAGCTGGACCTTCGACCTCGATCCGGGCGGGGTGGACCCGGTGCTGGGCATCAAGCGCTTGAAGGAGGCCTACGAGGCCGCGGTCCCCGGCTACGACCGGGGCATCACCGTGCCGGCCATCGTGGACATCCCCTCGGGCGCGGTGGTGACGAACGACTTCGCCCAGATCACCCTCGACCTGTCGACCGAGTGGGCCGCGTACCACCGGGAGGGGGCTCCCGCGCTGTACCCGGAGCACCTGCGCGGGGAGATCGACGAGGTGGCCGCCGTGGTCTACACCGATGTCAACGACGGCGTGTACCAGGCGGGGTTCGCCGGCGCCCAGCGGTCCTACGAGGACGCCTACCGCCGACTGTTCGACCGCCTCGACTGGCTGTCGGCGCGTCTGGCGCGACAGCGCTACCTCGTCGGGGACACCATCACCGAGGCCGACGTGCGGCTGTTCACGACGCTGGCTCGGTTCGACGCCGTCTACCACGGTCACTTCAAGTGCAACCGGCACAAGCTGGCCGAGATGCCGGTGCTCTGGGCGTACGCGCGCGACCTGTTCCAGACCCCCGGCTTCGGCGACACGATCGACTTCGACCACATCAAGCGGCACTACTACGAGGTCCACACCGACATCAACCCGACCGGCGTCGTCCCCGCCGGTCCCGACCTGTCCAACTGGTTGCACCCCCACGGCCGCGAGGAGCTGGGCGGGCGGCCGTTCGGCGAGGGCAGCCCGCCGGGGCCTCCCCCGCCGGGCGAGCAGGTGGCCCCGGAGCTTGTCACCGGGGTTACCCCAGCGGTAACCAGAGTGACAAGCCCCCAGGGGTCAGGACCGCGGTTGGCGTTGTAATCCGAAGAAGTCGGCCAGAGCCGCGGTCACGTCGGCGGGGTTGTCCTCCATCGAGAAGTGACCCGCGCCGGGGATGAGGACCCGGTCGGCGTGGGGCAGTTGCTCGACGATGCGGTCGGCGAGCGAGACGTCAAGCCAGGCGTCGTGCTCACCCCAGATGACCCTGGTGGGCGTGGTCATCGACCCGAGCAGGGGCTCGAGCTCGGCGGTCTCGGACTCGTCGAACTGGGCGGTCTTGCCCAGCCACATCCGCTGGCCCTCCGGGCCCTTCCAGGGGGCCAGATAGGTCTGGAAGGTGTCCTGGTCCATCGGCTGCGCGGTCGCCGTGCGCAGGTGGGCCGCGGCGATCTCGGCGAAGATGTGGGTCGGCATCGTCCGGTAGCAGTCCAGGCACCGCTGGATGTGCCGGCTCGTCTCGGTGATCCACGGCCGCAGGACCACGGCGTCGATCAGGGCCAGCGCCCGGGCCGGGACGCTCTCCAGCAGGTGGGCGCGCAGCACGATGGCGGCCCCGATGTCGTGGCCGGCGAGCGCCGGGGAGTCCAGCTCCCACAGGTGGGCCAGCTCGGCGAGCACCCGGCCCTGGGTCGTCAGCGAGACGTCCTGGTCGACGTGGCGCTGGGAGTCCCCGTAGCCCAGCAGGTCGTAGACGTACACGCGGAAGCGCTCCGTCAGCTCGGGCGCCACCTTGCGCCATAGGAAGGCGCGGCTCGGGGTGCCGTGTACCAGGACAACGGGCGGGCCCTCGCCCCAGGTGTCCCAGGCGATCTCTCCGTACGACGTGGAGGTCCGCCGCCGCGGCGGCCACCCGGTCTGCTCGCCAGTCGTCCCAGTCGTCATCGATTGCCCACAGTCCTCGACCGGCATCGACCGCCGTGGCGGTGCGTTACAGTCCGAGGCATGGTCTACCCCGCCGCGCAGCCGTAACGCCTCGGCGACCGCGTCCGTGACGCGGTCCGTAGTCTCCCGCGTGGTTCGGGGGGCGGGCGATGAGCCGCCCGACCGCGGGCTTGTCGGCGCGCGCGATCTCCTACTTAGCGGTCCGCGACTTCATACCCCTGTACGCGGTGTACGCCCTGCTGTTTCGCGATCATGGGCTGTCGCCGGCCGCCATCTCCTCGCTGTTCATCGTCTGGTCGCTGACCTCGTTCGTCGCGGAGGTCCCCTCCGGCGCGTGGGCCGACACCGTGTCCCGACGCGGCCTGCTGGTGCTCAGCTCGCTGCTGTACGCCCTCGGCTTCTGCCTGTGGATCGTCGCCCCGTCCTACGGTGCGTTCGCTACCGGCTTCGTGCTGTGGGGCGTGAGCGAGGCGTTGATGTCGGGGACCTTCGAGGCGCTGGTCTACGACGAGCTCGCCGCCAGCGACGCGACGCAGAGCTACGCCCGGCTGATCGGCTGGGCGAACTCCGCGGCGATGGTGGCCAACCTGACCGCGACGGCCCTGGCGGCACCGCTGGTATGGCTCGGCGGCTACGCCCTGGTGGGCTGGGTCAGCGTCGGCGTGGCGCTCACGCAGGCCGTCCTCGCCTGGTCGCTGCCCGCCGCGCCCCGCATCGCTGTCGTGGAGGAGGACGGCGAGCCGACGTCCCCGACCGGCGGCTTGGTGAGCCGCTACCTGTCGATGTTGCGCGCCGGCCTCGGGGAGGCCACGCACAGCCGAGGCGTCCGTCACACCGTGTTGATCTCCGCCCTGCTGTGGGGCTTCCTCGTCTACGACGAGTACTTCCCGCTGGTGGCTCGGGAGAACGGCACGCCCACGGCGCAGGTGCCCCTCGCCCTCGCGCTCGTCGTCGCCGGGCAGGCGGTCGGCACGGCGCTCGTGGGCCACGCCGTGCGCCTGCGCAACGCGACGCTGGCCCGGGCGCTGGCGGCGGCCGCCGTCCTGCTGGCGGGGGGCGCCATAAGCGGCCATCCGGTGGGATTCGTTGCCATCGCGGTCGGCTATGGCGTTGCGAACAACGCCATCCTCGTCTCCGAGGCGCGGCTGCAGGACGCGATCCGCGGGCCGGCGCGAGCGACGGTCATGTCTGCGTCGGGGCTGTTGAGCGAGGTCTTCGCTGTCGTGCTCCTGGCCGGGTTCGCGATCGGCTCCGCCTGGATGGCGGTGAGCTCGATGGTGGCGTGGCTGAGCATTCCCCTGCTGGTGGTCACCTGCCTCGTCCCGCGGTGGCTGCCGGCGCCGCGCCGCGACGCGGATGCCACTTCCTAGTCCGGTGCCACACTGTCAGCCGGCCTCGCGACCCCGCGCCCCGAATCTCCATCAGACCGCCATCCTCCGCCCTCCCGCCGAGCTCGACCTCATGTCCCGTCTCTGTGAGGTCAGAGCCGAAGCCCCGACGGGGACCCGCAGCGCGGTGAACCAGCACGGCTCCACAGGACCACGAGCCAGAGGACCAAAGGGTCGAAGGCCACGTGAGCTAGGTGGCTGGAAGCACGACGTTACCGGCATCGTCGAGGCCGAAGCCAGGATTGTGTGCGACCTCCCAAGGATGGCCGTCCAGATCACGGAACACGCCCGCGTAACCGCCGTAGAAGGTCTCAGACGGCTCGCGTGTGATCTCCCCCCCGTTCGTGCGCGCTTGCCGGATGACCTCCTCGACCTCCCCGCGAGATCGCACGTTGTGGGCGAGGACCATGCCACCCCACCTGGCGCCGTCATCCGATACGCCGATGTCCTCCGCGAGTTTGTCGCGAGCCCACAACACGAGGATGCAGCCGTTGGCCCGGAAGAAGGCGGTGGCTTCGACCTCCAGTGCGGGTGACCAGCCCAGCGCTTCGTAAAAGGCCTTCGCCCGCGCATAGTCGGAGACGCCGAGAGTCACCAGGCTGAGGCGCGGTTCCATGGGCTAACTCTAGGGCGTCCGGCTCACGTCAAGACCGGACAGTGAGAAGGGCTGGGCGGGCCTTCATCGGTCCATCCCTTGGCGGTGATCAGGTCGGTGCGGTTGGCGTAGAACACGTCGGCGGGGCGGCGGCCGTTGAGATCTTGCCGACGCCTTTCCAGGTTGCCGACGTACATGGTGTCCATGAACAGCGCCTCGCCGACTACGTCACAGCCTGGGTGGACGGTCTGGCGGCCCACCGCGCGCAGGTCACGCAACGCCCGGTCTCTACGGGCGCATGACGCCCTAGGGTGGCGGTTGCACGCCGTGGCCGGCGATCGGGCCCGGGCCGGTCCCCAGAGGTGGGGAGTCCACGACCATGATTGACATGCCGGATCGAGGTTGGCGGTCCTTCCGACGTCAGGCGTGGGGGGACGCCTACGCACAGCTGTCGAAGGCGGATGCAGATGCCGCGCTCGGGCCTGAAGACCTCGATCGTCTCGCGACGGCTGCCTACCTGACGGGCCGCGACGCCGACTGTGGGGAGGCCTGGGCGCGGGCACACGAGGGGTTCCTGACCCGGGGCGAGTTCGAGCGTGCCGCCCGGTGCGCATTCTGGCTGGGCATGGTGCTTCTGCTCCGGGGCGAGGAGGCGCGTGGGGGTGGCTGGATCGCCCGGGCGGCCCGGGCGATCCACGAGCACGGTGGGCGGGATTGCGCGGAGCAGGGCTACCTGCTCCTGCCGGCCGCACTCGAGCGTCTTGGTCGTGGGCAGGCCGCGGATGCCTACGCGGTCTTCGGTCAGGCGGTCGAGATCGGGGTGCGTTTCGACGATGCGGATCTGGTTGCGCTCGGTCGGCTCGGACGTGGGCAGGCGCTGGTCCGCATGGAAGAGCCCGAACGGGGCGTGAGGTTGCTCGACGAGGCGATGGCTGGCGTGGAGGGCGGGGAGGTATCCACGGTCGTGGCCGGGCTCGTCTACTGCGCCGTGATCCTGACGTGCCAGGAGATCTTCGATCTGCGACGAGCCCAGCAGTGGACGGCGGCATTGAGCGACTGGTGCGCGTCGCAGCCCGACCTGGTGCCGTATCGGGGACAGTGTCTGGTGCACCGGTCGCAGCTGATGCAGCTGCACGGCGACTGGCGGGAGGCCATGGCCGAGGCGCGGCGCGCGTGTGATCGGCTATCCGGCCCGCCCGCTCAGCCGGCGATCGGCATGGCCTTCTACCAGCGGGCGGAATTGCACCGGTTGCGGGGCGAGTTCATCGAGGCGGAGCAGGCGTACGGGGAAGCCAGCCGCCGAGGACACTCGCCGCATCCGGGACTGGCGCTGTTGCGTCTGGCCCAGGGGCGGGTGGGCGATGCGGCGGGGGCGATCCGCCGCGTGACGCAGGACGCGCAGGGTGGTGCCGCTCGCGCCGCGGCACTCGGAGCAGGCGTCGAGATCATGCTCGCCACGGACGACCTGCGCGCGGCGCGGTCCGCCGCTGACGAGCTGGCACGGATCGCCCTCGCCCTGGATGCACCGCTGCTGCATGCGGTCTCGGCCTGTGCGCAGGGGCGGGTGCTCCTGGCCGAGGGCGACGCCGCCCGTGCCATTCAGCCGCTCCAGAGCGCACGGACCGTCTGGGAGAACCTGCAGGCGCCTTACGAGGCTGCGAAGGTGCGGGTCCTTGTCGGATTGGCCTGCCGGGACCTCGGCGATCAGGACACCGCTGGCATGGAGCTGGATGCGGCACGACGGGTCTTCACCCAACTCGGTGCCGGACCGGACCTGGATCGTCTGGAGGAGCTGCTCCGGTCGGCACCGCCGGGGCCGGCGGGTGGACTGACCGCTCGTGAGGTGGAGGTGATCCGGCTGGTGGCCGCTGGTCGGACCAACCGACAGATCGCGGCCGAGCTGGTCATCAGCCAGAAGACCGCGGCCCGTCATCTGAGCAACATCCTCACCAAGCTGAGATTGCCGAACCGGGCCGCCGCCACCGCCTACGCCTACGAGCACGGGCTTGTGTAGGCGCCTACACAGAAATACCCATCGCGCACCGATCCTCCGATTTGGGTCCTTCTCCCGACGCGGCGATGTCCGTGTCTTCGTAGCGTGGTGTGCGACGCGAGCTGTGGAGGGCCGACGATGCGGATGATTCGACAGCGGCTGCTTGAGAAGGTCCTTCGCAGGGATCTCGACGACAGCCCCGTCCCCGTCGAGCAGAGGAGCACATCATGAGCACCCCGCACTCGCCGCAGGCGGCTCCGACCCCGGAGCAGATCCGGACCGGCTGGGATCGGGTCGCGGCGGGCTTCGACCAGTACGTGACTCCTCTGAACTTCGGCTTCGGCGAGGACGCCCTGCGTCGGATCGGGCTCGAGGCCGGGATGCGATTCCTGGACGTGGCGGCCGGCAGCGGTGCGCTGGCGGTTCCCGCGGCCCGTCTCGGCGCGCAGGTCGTGGCCACTGACATCTCGCCGGTCATGATCGAGCGGCTCAGTGCGCGGGCACGTGACGAGGGGCTGACCAATCTGCAGGCCCGGGTCATGGACGGCACCGCCCTCGAGCTTGGCGACGATACCTTCGACGCCGCGGCGTCCCAGCACGGGGTCTCGCTGTTCCCGGAGATCGACCAGGGGCTGCGCGAGCTCGCACGTGTCACCAAGCCTGGCGGTCAGGTGTTGATCGTCGCCTTCGGCCCGCCCGAGAAGGCGGAGTTTCTGACCTTCTTCCTCGCGGCGCTGCAAGCCGCCGTCCCCGGGTTCACCGGCCCGCCCATGGACCCGCCCCCGCTGCCGTTCCAGGTCGCCGATGCCGGCCTGTTGCACGAGAAGCTCAACCGTGCAGGACTGACCGACGTTCGTGTCGACACCGCGGTCTGGGACTGGCCCGTGCGGTCCGCCACGCACGCCTGGGACGTGGTGACCCACAGCAACCCGATCGGCGCGATGCTGGTCGCCGACCTCACCGCCGAGCAGACGGCCGAGGCCCAACGGGTGCTCGACGGCATGCTCCGCGAACGCTCCGGAGG
>JALYGZ010000015.1 GCA_030776845.1 Actinomycetota bacterium | reverse complement strand
ACGAGGTCGCACGGGCGACCGAGGCGCTGACGGCGATGCTCGAGCCGCTGATGATCGCCGTACTCGGCGGACTGGTCGGCTCGATGGTCATCGCGCTGTACCTGCCGATGTTCAAGATCTTCGACCTGATCAAGTAGGCCGGCACGGTCCGTGCCGGGCGCCGAAGACAGCGGCGACCTGGCGGATATCGGGATATACTCCCGCTTGTGGCAAAGGTACTCGTGTCGCTGGACGACCGGCTGCTGGCCCGCATCGACCGCGAGGCGAGGGCCCTGGGCCTCTCGCGCAGCGCATTCCTGGCGGACCTCGCCTCGCGTGCCCTCGGCCAACGACCGGGGCCGGGAGCCGCGGCGGAGGTCCATGCGGCGCTGGAGGGGCTGGTGCGGCTGGTCGAGGGGGCTGCCCCGGCCGCCGAGGAGAACTCGACCGATGCGATCCGGGCGGAGCGCGACGCTCGTTGACGGAGATCGTCCTCGACGCGTCGGTCGTCATCAAGTGGCTCAAGGCCACCGGTGAGCGCCACGTCGAGGAGGCGGTCGACCTGCGCGCACGGTACCTCGCGGGCTCGGTGACCGTCGTCACGGCGCCGCTGCTGCGCCTGGAGGTTCTCAACGTCTTCGGACGTCGCTGGCGCTGGCCGGCGGAGCACCTGCGGGAGATGGCGGTCCGCCTGGAGCTGCTGGGGTTCCAGTTCGTCGAGCCGCCGCTGGTGTTGGTGGCGGAGTGGACGGCCGCCGGGCTGTCCGCCTACGACGCGAGCTACGTGGCCCTGGCCGAGACGCGAGGAGTACCGCTGGTCACCGACGACGACCTGGTCGTCCGGGTCGCCGACGGATTGGCCCGGCCGCTCACCGCCCCGCGGCCGTAGGGCCACGCGGGGGCCGGCCGGGGGCCGTGCTCACCCGTCGGGGCGGTCGGACAGGGTGACGCGCACCCGCCGGCGGGCGCCGTCGCGGATGAGGGTCAGCCGGACCCCCTCGCCCGGCTGCCGCCTGCGCAGGGCGGCGAACAGGTCCTCGATCTGGCGCAGCGGCCGGTCGCCGAGCGCCACGAGGACGTCGCCGGGGCGCAGGCCGGCGGCCGCGGCGGGGGAGCCGTCCTCCACCGCGAGCACCACCACGCCGGTGTCGGCGTCTAGGTCGAAGCGCCCGGCGATCTCCGGGGTCAGCGTGGCCCCCTGGATGCCCAGGTAGGCATGCTGGACGTCGCCGGTCGCCAGCAGCTGCTCGACGACGTCGGTGACCGTGGGGGC
The DNA here is from genome assembly GCA_030776845.1 of Actinomycetota bacterium. Lineage (GTDB taxonomy): Bacteria > Actinomycetota > Nitriliruptoria > Euzebyales > Egibacteraceae > JAHWKQ01. The sequence continues at coordinate 2,356 of JALYGZ010000015.1, read as the reverse complement.
GGGGATGGCGAAGCCGATCGACACCGCGCTCTGCTGTGGCGGGATGTAGGCCACGTTGATGCCGACCACGCGCCCCCGGCCGTCGACGAGCGCACCGCCGGAGTTGCCCGGGGAGATCGGCGCGTCGGTCTGCAGGAGCCCGACGAGGGCGGTGGCGCCCTGGGTCACCGCGCCGGGCACGGAGCGGTTCAGGCCGGAGATGATGCCGGCGGTCACCGTGTTCTCCAGCCCCAGCGGGTTGCCGATGGCGACCGCCAGCTCACCGACCTGGGGCAGCCCGCCGGCGAAGTCGGCCGCGGGGAGCCCCTCGCGGTCGGCCCCCAGGACGGCCAGGTCGGTGAACGGGTCGGACGCGATCACGTCGGCGGGGACCCGGGAGCCGTCGGCGAAGGCGACCTGGACCTCGTTGGCGTCCGCCACCACGTGGTTGTTCGTGACGATCGTGCCGTCGCCGTCCCAGATGACCCCGCTTCCCTGTCCCTGTCCCTGGCGGGTCTGGACGAGGATCGCCACGACGGACGGCTCGACCTCACGGACCAGCCTCGGGATGCGCCCGAAGCCGCCGGCGCCCGGGGACCCGACCGTCTCGGTCTCCGTGGCCGTCTCGGTGGCGACCGGTCCCCCGCCCGGGCGGGCCAGGCAGCCCGTCGCGAGGACAACGAGAAGGCACAGTGCGGCCAGCGGACGGGTCCGGGCGGTCACGGGACCATGCTACGCGGGCGGAGGGTGGCGCCGTGGTGCCGCGGGTACGCCCTACGGGCCGACTGGGGCCGGGGGGGTGAACGATCACGATGACGGCGAGGCTGCTGGCCGACAGGCTTCGCAGGAGCCTGCTGGTCCTCCCGGCGGTCTGGGGTGTGGCCGGGGCGGCCCTGGCGGGAGCGACGCTCGGCGTGGACGGGGCGTCGGTCGACGGCGTGCTGCCGTGGGTCCTCAGCGTGGGCAACGCGCGCCCCCTGCTGGCCACGCTGGCCGGTGCGATGGTGACCGCCCTGGTCATCGTCTTCTGGATCCGGGGCATGCTCGTGCAGCTGACCGCGGGCCATTTCGCCTCACGCGTGCTGCGCGGCTACCTGCGGGACCGCTTCGAGGTGTCCGTGCTGGGCTTCATCGTCGGCGCGTTCGTGTACTTCGCGGTCGTGCTGCTGGCGCTGCCGGCCACCGGCGCCGCGCCCGCCCTGTCGGTCACCGTCGCCGTCGTCCTGGCCGTCGGTGTGCTGCTGGCGATCGTCGCCTCGATCGACAACAGCAGCCGCCGGACCGAGGTCGACCGCATCATGCATGACGTGGCGGACTACACCGTGGGCCGCATCCACCACCTGTTCCCCGTCCGCGACACCGGCCCGGCGGAGAGCGTGTCCGCCCAGCCGCCGCAGCGCGAGGGCACCGAGGTGCGGTCCGACCGCAACGGCTGGGTCCTGCGTGTCGACGTCGGGTCGGTGCTGGCAGCCCTGCCGGAGCAGGCGACCGTCCAGATGCACGTCCGGGTGGGCCACTTCGTGACGGTTGCGGAGCCGCTGTGCACCTTCTGGTGCGACGAGGCGGACGCCCCCGAGGTCGCCCTGCGCCGCGCGGTCGTCATGGGGCGCGTGCGCACCATCGACGACGACGTGGAGTACGGCGTGCGCCAGCTGGTCGACATCGCCACCCAGGTGCTGAGCCAGGGCGCCAGCGACTCGACGACGGCGCAGTCGGCCATCGTCCATCTGCGCCACGTCCTCGGCGAGCTGCTCACCCGTGACGTTCCCCGGCTCGTGGTCACCGGCGACGGCGGCCGGCGCATGATCCGGGCGCACGAGCTGTTGATCGAGGACTACGTCCGCGCCGCGCTGAACCCGGTGCGCATCGCCGCCTGCTCCCACTCGCCGACGGTCGTCGCGCTGCTGGAGACGCTGGGGTCCCTCACGCGGGACCTGCACCGCGCGGGACGCCACGACCGGGCCGATCTCGTGGCCGAGCAGGGCCGTCTGCTCGTGGAGGGCTCCGCGGCCGCCGGGCCGCTGCCGGAGGACCTCGAGCTGGTCCAACGCACGGCGGTGGGCGAGGGCCTGATCCGGGAGGAGACCGCCGCCGGCTCCACGACCGGGACGTGACCCGCCTGCCGCCCCGCCCACGCCGCCCCGACGCGGCCGGCCCTCCGCCAGCGCTTGTCACCTGGGTTACCGCTGGGGTAACCGGCCTGACAGTCTCCGGGTGGGGTCAGCCGCGGGCGGCGGCCTCGTCGGCGCGCCGGCGCTGCGGGGCGACGGTGTGGCGGGGGTCGCGCGCGGACTGCACGCCCCCCTCGTACACGTTCCAGCGCTCGCAGGCGGCGCCGGCGAGCACCATGCCGGCCCCGGCGACGGCGGCCCAGCGC
>JALYGZ010000014.1 GCA_030776845.1 Actinomycetota bacterium | reverse complement strand
GCGGGGCGCAGGACCAGCGACAGCAGGACAGAGGTGCCCGGCGGCGCGCGCCAGGCCCGACCGAGGCGGCCGCGCCCGGCGCTCTGGTGGTCGGCGAGCACCAGGTGGCCCTCCGGGGCCCCCGCGGCCGCCGCGTCCGTGGCGAGGGTGTTCGTCGACGGGGTCGTCGGGTGCCACTCGAGGGCACGTACCAGGCACGGCCCGTCGACGAGCTCGCGCACGAGCGGGGTGGGCGGTCCGGCCGCGGCCTCGGCCATGCGCGGCATGCTCGCACAGCCCGGGCACCCGGCGCGGGGCGACTAGACTCGCGACTCTGCCACGGGAGGCGCAGGTGCCCGCCAGGACGACCAAGGAGAAGCTGGAGGAGCTGCGTCGGCGCGTCGACGAGGCGCTGCACGCCGGCTCCGCGCGAGCGGTCGAGAGCCAGCACGCGAAGGGCAAGCTCACCGCCCGGGAGCGCCTGGACCTGCTGTTGGACCCGGGGTCGTTCGTCGAGACCGACCGACTCGCCGTGCACCGCGCCACCGGCTTCGACCTGGAGTCGCGCAAGGTCTTCGGCGACGGCGTCGTCACCGGCCACGGCACCGTCGACGGCCGGCCCGTGTGCGTGTTCAGCCAGGACTTCACCGTCTTCGGCGGCTCCCTGGGCGAGGTGTTCGCCGAGAAGACCGTCAAGGTCATGGACGCCGCCATCCGCATGGGCGTGCCGCTGGTGGGGCTGAACGACTCCGGCGGGGCCCGCATCCAGGAGGGTGTCGTGGCCCTGGGTGGCTACGGGGACATCTTCTACCGCAACGTCAAGGCGTCCGGCGTCGTGCCGCAGATCTCGGCGATCATGGGGCCCTGCGCCGGCGGCGCGGTCTACTCCCCCGCCATGACCGACTTCACGCTCATGGTCAGGGAGCGGTCCCACATGTTCGTCACCGGCCCGGAGGTCATCAAGACCGTCACCGGCGAGGACGTGTCCTTCGAGGACCTCGGCGGAGCGGGGAGCCACAACAGCCGCTCCGGCGTCGCCCACTTCGCGTGCGACGACGAGGGCTCGTGCATCGCCGACATCCAGGAGCTGCTCGGCTTCCTGCCGTCGAACAACCTGGAGGAGCCCCCGCGGCTGGAGCCCACCGACGACCCGGAGCGGGCGGACGCCGCGCTGGACGGGATCATCCCGGACTCGACGAACATGCCCTACGACATGCGGGAGGTGATCGCCCGGGTCGTCGACGACGGTGACTTCCTCGAGGTGCAGGCCCACTGGGCGGACAACATCGTCGTCGGCTTCGCCCGCCTCGACGGGCACCCCGTCGGGGTGGTCGCCAACCAGCCGCTGTCGCTGGCCGGCACGCTGGACCTGGCCAGCTCCATGAAGGCGGCGCGCTTCGTGCGCACCTGCGACGCGTTCAACGTCCCGGTCGTCACCTTCGTCGACGTGCCGGGCTTCATGCCGGGGACGTCCCAGGAGTGGGGCGGCATCATCCGCCACGGCGCCAAGCTGCTGTACGCCTACTGCGAGGCCACCGTGCCGAAGCTGACCGTCATCACCCGCAAGGCCTACGGGGGCGCGTACGACGTGATGGGCTCGAAGCACGTGGGCGCGGACGTGAACCTGGCCTGGCCGACAGCCGAGATCGCCGTCATGGGCGCCCAGGGCGCCGTCAACGTCGTCTACCGTCGGGAGCTGTCGGACAGCGGCGACCCCGAGGCCCGCCGCCACGAGCTGGTCGAGCGCTACAACGCCGAGCTCGCCAACCCGTGGAGGGCCGCCGAGCGCGGCTACCTGGACGACGTCATCGAGCCGTCACAGACCCGCCCGCAGCTGGTCAAGGCGCTGCGCTTCACGCGCACCAAGCGCCACGTCCGCCCGCCGCGCAAGCACGGCAACATCCCGCTGTGAGCCCGCGACTGCGGGTGGTGGCCGGGCGACCGACCGACGCGGAGCTGGCCGCCGTGGTCACCGCCGTGGACCTGGACGCCGCGTCGCCGGCGCCGGCGGACACCCCCTCGGGGTGGCTTCGGGCCGCTCGCCTGGAAGGGGTGGGCGCGCCGGCGGTGGCCGCCCCCCACGAGCTGGGCCGGCCCGAGGGGCGCGGCGCTCAGCCCCCGACCTCCAGGCGGCCCTCCATGCCGGCCTCCCGGTGGCCGGGGATGGAGCAGTAGTAGACGTACTCGCCCGGCTCGAGCTCGACGGTCCCGGTCTCGGTCTGCCCGCCCTGGGCCTGCGCGATCGGGGTCGGGGAGACCCCCTCGATGACGACGTTGTGGACGATGGCGCCCTCGTTGACCAGCTCGACGGTGGCCTCGCCGGGGTCCGCGGCCTGCGGCGCATCGGAGTAGTCGATGTCGACGGCGACGAACTCGAGGGTCTCGCCGCCCGGTCCCTGCCCGTCCCCGCCGCCGTCGGCGCCGGTCAGCTCCGAGCGCTTCTCCGCGGGGACCTGCTCGACGTACTCGACGGGCGGGGCGACCTCGCTGCAGCCGACCAGCGCCACCGCCAGCGCCAGCGCCGCCGGCACGGTCAGCCTGCGCGTCATGGGCACTCCTCGACGGGCCTGTGAACACGGGAACAAGCGGGGATGCGGGCCATTGTCGCACACGGCCGACAGGCGACTACCATGCGGCACACCCGGTCCCGCTGGTGGGTCCGGTCACGCGGGCTACCGGGAGGTCACGTGTTCGAGGCGGTGCTGGTCGCCAACCGCGGCGAGATCGCCCTGCGGGTCATCCGCGCCTGCCGGGAGCTGGGCGTGGGCGCCGTCGCCGTCTACTCCGAGGCCGACCGTGATGCCCCCTGGCTGCGGCTGGCCGACCAGGCCTACCTGCTGGGCCCGACCGCACCGTCGGAGAGCTACCTGCACGCCGGGCGCATCATCGACGTCGCCGCCCGTGCGGGCGCCGACGCGGTCCACCCGGGCTACGGCTTCCTGTCGGAGAGCGCCGACTTCGCGCGGGCGGTGACGGGGGCGGGGCTGACCTGGGTCGGCCCGCCGCCGGCCGCCATCGAGCGGATGGGCGACAAGCTGTCGGCCCGCGTGGCGGCGACGGCCGCCGGGGTGCCGGTCGTGCCGGGGACGATGGAGCCGACGTCGGATCCGGCCGTCGTGGGGGCCTTCGCCGAGGAGCACGGCTACCCGGTGGCGATCAAGGCGGCATTCGGCGGCGGGGGCCGCGGGCTCAAGGTGGTGCGCGAGGCGGCCGGTCTCGCCGAGGGCCTCGAGGGCGCCCAGCGCGAGGCCGCCGCCTCCTTCGGCCGCGCCGAGGTCTACGTGGAGCGCTACCTGCCCCGGCCGCGCCACATCGAGGCCCAGGTCCTGGCCGACCGCCACGGGGCCTGCCTGTTCCTCGGGGAGCGGGACTGCTCGACCCAGCGGCGCCACCAGAAGCTCATCGAGGAGGCGCCCGCCCCGGGCGTCGACGACGCCCTGCGGGAGCGCATCCGCCGGGCCGCGGTGGCCGTGGCCCGACAGGTCGGCTACGAGGGCGCGGGCACCGTCGAGCTGCTGTACGCCGACGGCGAGCTGTGGTTCCTGGAGATGAACACCCGCCTGCAGGTCGAGCACCCGGTCACCGAGCTGGTGACCGGCGTGGACCTGGTGGCGTGGCAGCTGCGCGTCGCCGCCGGCGAGCCGCTGTCGTTCGGGCAGGACGACGTGGCCGTCCGCGGGCACGCCATCGAGGCCCGCATCAACGCCGAGCAGGTCGCGGCGGGCTTCGCCCCCGCCGCCGGGCTCGTGACGGCCTGGCAGCCCGCGGCCGGCCCGGGGGTGCGCGTCGACGCGGCCGCGGCGGCCGGCTGGGAGGTCCCGCGGTCCTACGACTCGCTCATCGCCAAGCTCATCACCCACGGGGCCGACCGAGACGAGGCCCGCCGGCGCCTGGCGCGCGCGGTCGACGAGTTCGTGGTCGAGGGCGTGCCCACGACGCTGGACTTCCACCGCTTCGCCGTCGCCCACCCCGACTTCGTCGCGGGCAGGGTGTCGACGATCTCGGTCGAGCAGGAGTGGGACCTGTCGGGCATCGCCACGGGGCCGGCGCCCGTCAAGGGCCCCGGCCCGCCCGACCCGCCGCGCACCTTCGTCGTCGAGGTGGACGGCAAGCGACTGGAGGTCGCACTGTACGCGCCGGCGGCGGAGCTCCGGGGGCCACGCCGGCGCCAGGGCCGGGCGCGGGGCCGTCCCGGCACGGTGGTGGCCAGCGAGGAACTCGTCGCGCCCATGCAGGGCACGATCGTCAAGACCGCGGTCGAGGCGGGCAGCGCGGTCGCCGCCGGCGACCTCGTGCTGGTGCTCGAGGCCATGAAGATGGAGAACCACGTGTTCGCCCACCGGGCCGGGGTCGTGACCGCCCTGCACGTTGCGCCCGGCGACGTCGTCAACACCGGCGACCCCCTGGCGCGCATCGCCGACGCCCCGGCCGGGTGACGGCTACATGTGCAGGCCGCCGTTGATGGCCACGACCGTGCCGGTGAGGTAGCCCGCGTCGGGGTCGGCGAGGAACTCGACCACCCGCGCCACCTCCTCCGGCTCGCCGAGGCGGCCGATCGGGATCAGCTTGACGACCTTCTCCAGCGCCTCGTCGGGCATGGACGTCACCATGTCGGTGGCGATGAACCCCGGCGTCACGGCGTTGACCGTGATGCCCTTGGCCGCCGTCTCCAGCGCCATGGTCTTGGTCAGCCCGTGCAGCCCGGCCTTGGACGCCGCGTAGTTGGCCTGCCCGACGTTGCCCATCTCCCCGATGACCGAGCTGATGTTGACGATGCGGCCCGACCCGCGCTCGAGCATGTGGGGCAGGACCTTGCTCGACAGATAGAAGGCGCCGTTCAGGTTGATCTTGATGACCTTGTCCCAGTCCTCGGGGGTCATCTTGCGGATCGTCTTGTCCTCGTTGATGCCGGCGTTGTTCACGAGGACGTCGAGCCGGCCGTGCTGCCCGAGGACCTCGTCCACCACCCGCTGGGCGTCCTCGGGCTCGCCGATGTTGCCCTGGTGGATGCTCACCTGCCCCTCGGGCAGCGCCTTCTGCAGCCGCTCGGCGGCGTCGGAGTTTCGGGAGTAGCCGGCCGCCACCGTCGCCCCCCTGCCCGCCAGCGCCTTGACGATGGCCGCGCCGATGCCGCGCGAGCCGCCCGTGACCAGCGCGACCTGTCCCTGCATGTTCCCCATGACCGCCACCACCCATCCGCGACGCGCCCGCCTGTCCGTCGCCACCCGGGCGGGCCTGGCGGGGACGGTAGAGGCGGCGACGGGGGCGGTCAACAGCACGGCGGTGACAGGTTTGGCCACCCACCCCGGCGGGCATCCGCACCTTCGAGGCCAATCACCCGGAACTTCACCCACAGGAGGTCGTCGTGGCCCAGTCACGCGAGGTTGTCGTCCTGAGCGGCGTGCGGACGGCGGTAGGCAAGTACGGGGGCGGCCTGTCGAGCGTGCCGCCCACCGAGTTGGGCGCCAAGGTCGTGGCCGAGGCCATCCGCCGCGCCGAGGTCGACCCGGGATCGGTCGGGCACGTGGTGTTCGGCAACGTCATCCACACCGACCGCCACGACATGTACCTCGCGCGCGTCTGCGGCGTGAAGGGCGGGCTGCCCGTCCAGACCCCCGCGCTGACCCTGAACCGCCTCTGCGGCAGCGGGCTGCAGTCGATCGTGTCGGCCTCGCAGAGCATCATGCTCGGCGACACCGACGCGGCCGTGGCGGGCGGGGCAGAGTCGATGAGCCGCGCCCCCTACTGGCTGCCGACCGCCCGGTGGGGCCAGCGGATGGGCGACGGCGACATCGTCGACGCCATGCTCGGCGGGCTCAACGACCCGTTCGACGACTGCCACATGGGCGTCACGGCCGAGAATGTGGCCGAGGACTGGGGCGTCTCCCGCGAGGACCAGGACGCGCTGGCCGTGCAGAGCCACCAGCGCGCCGCCCACGCGACCGAGCAGGGGTACTTCAGCGAGCAGATCCTGCCGATCGAGGTCGAGGGCAAGAAGGAGACGACGACCGTCGACACCGACGAGCACATCCGCCCCGACGTGTCCCAGGAGAAGATGGCCAAGCTGCCGGCGGCGTTCGCCAAGGACGGCACCGTCACGGCCGGCAACGCCGCCGGCATCAACGACGCCGCGGCCGCCGTGGTGCTGATGGAGCGCGACGCCGCCGAGGCCCTCGGCAAGCAGCCCATGGGGCGGCTGGTCGCCTACTCCCACGCGGGCGTCGAGCCGCGGATCATGGGGACCGGCCCCATCCCGGCGATCCGCACCGTGCTGGAGCGGGCGAACCTGAAGGTCGACGACCTCGACGTCATCGAGCTCAACGAGGCGTTCGCCGCGCAGGCGCTGGCGGTCATCCGCGATGTGGGCCTGCCCAACGAGAAGACCAACCCCAACGGCAGCGGGGTCTCGTTGGGCCACCCCATCGGCGCGACCGGCACGATCCTGACCGTCAAGGCGCTGCACGAGCTGCAGCGCACCCAGGGCCGCTACGCGCTGGTCACCATGTGCATCGGGGGCGGGCAGGGCATCGCCGCCATCTTCGAGCGCCTGTAGCCGGTCAGCGGCGCGCCTCGGGCAGCCCCACCACCACGTTGGTCGCCTTCACCGAGGCGACCACCGACGCCCCGGGCTCCAGGGCCAGCTCGTCGACGCTCTCGGCGGTGACCAGCGCCAGCAGCCGGAACGGGCCGGCCTGCATCTCGACGGTCGCCGCGGCGGTGCCGCGCACCACGCGAGTCACGACGGCGTCGAAGTGGTTGCGCGCGGAGGAGGCGGCGATCGGCGGCGGCGGCCGCCGGCGCTCCTCCAGCAGGCGGCGGACCTCCGGCAGGGCGACGACGCGCTGGCCGCCCTCGCTGCGCTCCGTCGCCAGGCGGCCGTCGGCCTCCCAGCGCCGCAGGGTATCCACGCTGACCCCCAGCAGGACCGCCGCCGCGCCGATTCGCAGGCGCTCCTCGCTCACGGCGGCAGCATAGTCGGCCCCTAGGAGCGGCTCATCAGCTGCCGCGCCGTCTCCTGGACGCTGCCCCCCATGGAGGGGTAGATGCTGAAGGCCTGCGCCAGCTGGCTGACGCTGAGCCGGTTGTGCACGGCGACGCTCAGCTGGCTGATGAGGTCGCTGGCCTGCGCGGCGACCACGGTCGCCCCCAGGACCGTCCCGGAGCCCTCCATGGCGTGGATCCTGACGAAGCCGTCGGTGTGCTCCTCCATCTTGGCCCGGGGGTTGCCGGCGAAGGGCAGCGTCACCGTCTGCGCCGGTACCTGGGCCTCGGCCAGGGCCTCGGCGCCGCGGCCCACGACGGCCACCTCCGGATGGGTGAAGATGCACGCCGCGATCGCGTCGGTCCGCAGTGGCGCGACGGCCCGACCCAGCGCGTGCCACATCGCGTTGCGCCCGCGCATGGCGGCGACGCTGGCGAGCATGATGCCCCCCGTCACGTCCCCGGCGGCGTAGATCGTCGGCACGTTGGTGCGGCTGACCCCGTCGACGGGGACCGAGCCGTCCTCGGCCAGCCGCACCCCGACGTCCTCCAGCCCCAGGCCGTCGGTCACCGGCACCTGCCCCACGCAGAACAGCGCGTGCGACGCCTCGACCCACTCGTCGTCGCCGACCCGGACGCGCACGCCGTCGTCGCCGGTGCGCAGGTCCGTGGCCCGTCGCCGGCGGTGGATCGTCATCCCCCAGCGCTCACAGACCTCCTCGACGACGGCCGCGGCGTCGGGGTCCTGCCCGGGCAGCACCTGCTCCCGGCTGGATACCAGGTGCACCTCGCCCCCGAAGCGGGCGAAGGCCTGCGCGTACTCCAGCCCGGTCGCGCCGGAGCCGACCACGACCAGCCGCTCGGGGCGCTCCCGCAGGGAGAACAGCTCCCGGGCGGTGAACACCCGCCGCCCGTCGGGAGTGAAGAACGGCAGGATGCGCGGCCGGCTCCCGGTGGCGACCAGGACGATGTCCGCGCCCAGGCGGGTCGTCTCCCCGTCGTCGTCGACCGCCACCGTCTGGTGGTCCACGAGCCGTCCACGTCCGTGCACCAGGCGCACCCCGGCCGCCTCGACCTTCTTGGTGACGTCGGCCGACTGGTCTCCGGCGAGCGTCTCCACCCGGCGCATCACCGCGTCCATGTCGGCCTCGGCGCGCACCCGCTCGCCGGAGCCAGCGGTGTGCTGGATGCCCAGACGGTGGGCGGACCTGGTCCAGCCCATGGCCTCGGCCGACACGATCAGCGCCTTGGACGGCACGCAGTCCCACAGCACGCTGTTGCCCCCCAGACCCTCGTCGGCGACGAGCGTGACCTCGGCGCCGTTCTCCGCGGCGACGAGGGCGGCCTCGTAGCCACCGGGCCCGCCGCCGACGATGGCGATGCGCATGGGGTGCATCAGGGCACTGTAGTCGCCGCTACAGGGCGTCGGCGGGGCGGTGGACGCCGAAGACGGCGCGCAGGGCGTCGCAGACCTCCCCGACCGTGGCCATCCGCGCCAGCGCCTCCTTCATGGGGGGCAGCAGGTTGTCGGTGCCCTCGGCGGCCTTGCGCAGCTCGGCCAGGGCGCTGGCGACCGCGTCGGCGTCGCGCTCGGCGCGCACGACGCGCAGCCGCTCGACCTGGGCGTCGCGCACCGCGTCGTGGACCCGCTGCAGCTCCGGGTCGATGTCCTCGTCTAGCCGGTAGCGGTTGACCCCCACCACGACGCGCTCGCCGCGCTCGACCGCGCGCGTCAGCTCGTAGGCGCTGCGCTCGATCTCGGCCTTCTGGTAGCCGCGCTCGATGGCCGGGACCGCGCCGCCCAGGTCGGCGACCCGCTCCAGGTAGTCGCGCACACCCGCCTCCAGCTCGTCGGTGAGCGACTCCACGAACCAGCTGCCGCCCAACGGATCGGCGGTCAGGGCCACGTCGGTCTCGTGCCCGATGACCTGCTGGGTCCGCAGCGCCAGGCGGGCGGCCTTCTCGCTGGGCAGCGCGAGCGCCTCGTCGTAGGCGTTGGCGTGCAGGGACTGGGTCCCGCCGAGCGTCGCGGCCAGTGCTTGGATGGTGACGCGCGCCAGGTTGACCTCGGCCTGCTGGGCGGTCAGCTGCACGCCCGCCGTCTGCGCGTGGAAGCGCAGCATCTGCGAGCGGGGGTCGGTGGCGCCGAAGCGCTCCCGCATGATGCGCGCCCACAGCCGGCGGGCCGCGCGGAACTTCGCCACCTCCTCCAGCAGCGACGAGCGCGCCACGAAGAAGAACGACAGCCGCGGGCCGATCCGGTCCACGCTCAGCCCCGCGGCGATCGCCGCCTCCACGTAGGCGATGGCATCCGCCAGGGTGAACGCCACCTCCTGCACGGCGGTCGCCCCCGCCTCGGCCATGTGGTAGCCGGAGATGGAGATCGTGTTGAACCGGGGCAGGCGCTCGGCGCAGTAGGCGAAGGTGTCGGTGACCAGGCGCAGGCTCGGCCGCGGCGGGTAGATGTAGGTGCCCCGGGCGATGTACTCCTTGAGGACGTCGTTCTGGATTGTGCCACGCAGGTCCCCGGCGGCGACCCCCTGTTCCTCGCCCACCAACTCGTACAGCAGCAGCAGCACGGCGGCGGGGGCGTTGATGGTCATGGAGGTGGACACCTGGTCCAACGGGATGCCGTCGAGCAGCCGCCGCATGTCCTCCAGGGAGTCGATCGCGACGCCGACCTTGCCGACCTCGCCAGCGGCCAGCTCGCTGTCGGAGTCGTGGCCCATCTGGGTGGGCAGGTCGAAGGCCACCGACAGGCCGGTCTGGCCCTGCTCGAGCAGGTAGCGGTAGCGCCGGTTGGACTCGGCGGCGGTCGCGAAGCCGGCGTACTGGCGCATCGTCCACAGCCGGCCCCGGTACATGGAGCCGTGCACGCCGCGGGTGAAGGGGTACGTCCCGGGGTCACCGAGCGACTCGTGATACTCGCGCGGCCCCCAGGCCACGTCGTCGGGGCGGTAGACGGGGCGCACGGGGATCCCCGAGGCGCTGGCGGGACCGTCGTCGGCGGCCCGGTCCATGGTCCCTCCGATCGGCTGGTGGCCCCGGATTGTAGGAAGCCGTCGCCGTTGGGGCCGGTCGACGCGCTGATACGCTGCCGGCACGATGTCGACTTCGACCAGGTCCGGCGAGCGGCGGCCCGCCGAGCGGCGGGCCGGCCCCTCCGCCCGCCCCCGGCGATCGCCGTGGCTGCTCGACGTCTACCAGTCGGCGCTGGGCAAGAAGTACGCCATGGCGCTGACGGGCATCGTGCTGATGGCCTACGTGCTGGCCCACATGGTGGGCAACCTCAAGCTGTACCTGGGCGCGTCGGAGCTGAACCACTACGCGGAGTGGCTGCGCGAGGTGGGTGAGCCCGCGCTGCCCCGCACCGGGCTGCTGTGGATCACGCGGGTCGTGCTGCTCGTGTCATTCGCGGTCCACATCCACGCCGCCTACGCGCTGACGCGCATGAACCGGGGCGCGCGCGCCGACCGGTACCGGTCGCGGCGCGACTACGTGGCGGCGGACTTCGCCGGCCGCACCATGCGCTGGACGGGGGTCATCGTCGGCCTCTTCGTGGTCTTCCACCTACTGGACCTGACCTGGGGCTACGCCAACCCCGAGTTCGTCCACGGCGACGTGTACGACAATGTCGTCGCCAGCTTCCAGCGGTGGCCCGTCGCGCTGTTCTACGTCCTGGCCAACGTGGCGCTCGGCTACCACCTGTACCACGGGGGGTGGAGCCTGTTCCAGAGCATGGGGTGGAACAACCCGCGCTTCAAGCACTGGCGGCGCTACTTCGCCGTGGCCTTCGCGGCCGTGATCGTGGTGGGCAACGTGTCGTTCCCCGTCGCCGTGGTGACCGGACTCGTCGGCTAGGTCACGCCCGGCCCGCGAGACGACCAGAGAGGCAGCCGGCATGCAGCTGGACGCGAAGATCCCCTCCGGCCCCGTGGAGCGCCGGTGGCAGGACCACCTGTTCGAGATGAAGCTGGTCAATCCCAACAACAAGCGCACGTTCGAGATCATCATGGTCGGCACCGGCCTGGCCGGCGCCTCGGCCGCGGCCACCCTGGGCGAGCTGGGCTACCGGGTGAAGGTCTTCACCTTCCACGACTCGCCACGGCGGGCGCACAGCATCGCCGCGCAGGGCGGGATCAACGCGGCGAAGAACTATCAGAACGACGGCGACAGCGTGTTCCGGCTGTTCCACGACACCGTCAAGGGGGGCGACTTCCGCTCCCGCGAGTCCAATGTGTACCGCTTGGCCGAGGTCAGCGTCGAGATCATCGACCAGTGCGTGGCGCAGGGCGTGCCGTTCGCCCGGGAGTACGGCGGGCTGCTGGCGAACCGGTCGTTCGGAGGGGCCCAGGTCTCGCGCACCTTCTACGCGCGCGGGCAGACCGGCCAGCAGCTGCTGCTCGGCGCCTACCAGGCGCTGCAGCGGCAGGTCGACGCGGGCACCGTGACCGTCCACAACCGCACCGAGATGCTCGACGTCGTCGTCGTCGACGGACGGGCGGTGGGCGTGGTCGTCCGTGACCTGCTGACCGGCGAGGTCAGCTCGCACTCCGCGCACGCGGTCGTGCTGGCCACCGGGGGCTACTCGAACGCGTTCTTCCTGTCCACCAACGCCGGCGGCTGCAACGCCACCGCCATCTGGCGGGCCCACCGCAGGGGCGCGCTGTTCGCCAACCCCTGCTTCACCCAGATCCATCCCACGGCCATCCCGCCCGGCGGCGAGCACCAGTCCAAGCTCACTCTCATGAGCGAGTCGCTGCGCAACGACGGGCGTATCTGGGTCCCCGAGGACCCCGACGACGAGCGGTCGCCCGACGAGATCCCCGACGAGGAGCGCGACTACTTCCTGGAGCGGCGCTACCCCGCCTTCGGCAACCTCGTGCCCCGCGACGTCGCCTCGCGCGCCGCCAAGGGCATGGTCGACTCGGGCAGAGGCGTGGGCCCGCGCCGCAACGGCGTCTACCTGGACTTCACCGACGCCGTCGAGCGGCTGGGCCGGGAGGCCATCGACGAGAAGTACGGCAACCTGTTCGACATGTACGAGCGCATCACCGGGGAGGACCCCTACCGGGTCCCGATGCGCATCTATCCCGCGCCCCACTACACGATGGGCGGGCTGTGGGTCGACTACCACCTGATGACCACCGTCCCGGGCCTGTACGCGATCGGGGAGGCGAACTTCTCCGACCACGGCGCGAACCGCCTGGGGGCGAGCGCGCTCATGCAGGGCCTGGCCGACGGCTACTTCGTCCTGCCCTACACGATCGGCGACTACCTGGCCGGCATGCTCGGCGAGCGTCCCGTGCCGGCCGACCACGAGGCGTTCGCCCGGGCCGAGGCCGACGTCCGCGACCGGGTCGACCACCTGCTGTCGGTCGGGGGCACGCGCTCGGTCGGCTGGTTCCACAAGCAGCTCGGCAAGATCCTGTGGGACTACTGCGGCATGACCCGCAGCCGCGAGGGGCTGGAGAAGGCGCTGTCGGAGATCCCAGCGCTGCGCGAGGAGTTCCACAGCGACGTCCGCGTGCTCGGCGAGGGCGACTCGCTCAACCAGTCGCTGGAGCGCGCCGGGCGGGTCGCGGACTTCTTCGAGCTGGGCGAGCTGATGTGCCGGGACGCCCTGGAGCGCGAGGAGTCCGCCGGCGCCCACTTCCGCGAGGAGCACCAGACCGAGGACGGCGAGGCCCTGCGCGACGACGACCGCTTCGCCCATGTGGCCGCGTGGGAGCACAACGGCGACGGCAAGCCGGAGACGCGCCACACCGAGGAGCTGGAGTTCGAGTACGTCAAGCCCGTGCAAAGGAGCTACGCCTGATGGACCTGACCGTACGGGTCTGGCGTCAGTCCGGCCCGGAGGCCGAGGGAGACTTCGAGAGCTACACCGCCACGGACGTCGACGGGGACATGTCGTTCCTGGAGATGCTCGACGCCGTCAACGAGGACCTCGTGGAACAGGGGGAGGAGCCGATCGCCTTCGACTCCGACTGCCGCGAGGGCATCTGCGGCTCCTGCGGGGTGATGATCGACGGCCGGGCGCACGGCCCCCAGCCGGGCACCGCCACGTGCCAGCTGCACATGCGCCACTACTCCGACGGCGACGAGATCACCGTCGAGCCGTGGCGGGCCACCGGCTTCCCGATCATCAAGGACCTGGTGGTCAACCGCACCGCCTTCGACGCGATCATCGAGGCCGGCGGCTACATCTCGGTCCCGACCGGCAGCGCGCCGGAGGCCAACCTCACGCCGGTGCCCAAGCCCGTCGCCGACCGGGCCATGGACGCGGCTGCCTGCATCGCCTGCGGGGCGTGCGTCGCCGCCTGCCCGAACGGTGCGGCCCAGCTGTTCACCGCGGCGAAGGTCGCCCACCTCAACTCGCTGCCGCAGGGCCAGCCTGAGCGCCACGGACGCGCCGAGCGCATGGTCGACGTGATGGAGTGGTACTTCGGGTCCTGCACCAACCACGGGGAGTGCGAGGCGGCCTGCCCCAAGGAGATCAGCATCGACTTCATCGCGACCCTGAACGCCGACTACCGCAGGGCCAAGCTCGGGGCCCGCAGGTGAGCGCGGTGGAGCCACGGGACGACATGAGCCCGTTCGAGGCGGTGACCTACTTCTTCGGACAGGCCGCCGACGAGGCCAAGCTCGACGACTCGATGCGGGAGGTGCTGTCCGGCTGCTACCGCGAGATCCGCGTGCAGCTGGAGGTCCGCCGCGACGACGGCGACTCGGACACCTTCTACGGCTACCGGGTGCAGCACAACGGGGCGCGGGGCCCCTACAAGGGCGGGGTGCGCTACCACCCGCGCGCCGACCTCGACGAGGTGCGGGCGCTCGCGTCGCTGATGACGTGGAAGACCGCCCTGCTGGGCCTGCCGTTCGGGGGCGCGAAGGGCGGGATCGTCGTGGACCCGTCGAAGCTGTCCCGGGCCGAGGTGGAGCGGCTGACCCGCAGGTACATGAGCCAGGTCTCCTACATCGTCGGGACCCACCGCGACATCATGGCGCCCGACATGAACACCAGCGCCCAGACCATGGCGTGGATGATGGACACCTACGGGCAGCGACACGGGCACAGCCCGGCCGTCGTCACCGGCAAGCCCGTCGAGCTGGGCGGCTCCCTGGGACGGGAGGCCGCCACCGGGCGCGGCGCCGTGCTCGTCACCGACGAGGCCCTGCGGGGACTGCGCCGCCGGCCGGAGGACACGACCGTGGCGGTGCAGGGCTTCGGCAACGTCGGCTCCTGGCTGGCGCGGCTGGCCGCCGAGCGGGGCTACCGCGTCGTGGCGGTCTCCGACGTCGGCGGCGGCGTCCATCGCGGCGACGGGCTGGACCTGCCCGCGCTGCAGCGCCACAACGCCGAGAGCGGCTCGGTGGCCGGCTTCCCCGACGCCGAGCCGATCAGCAACGCCGAGCTGCTGGAGCTCGACGTCGACGTGCTGGCCCCGGCGGCCCTGGGCGAGGTCATCGACTCGGACAACGCGGACCGCGTCCGCGCCGACGTGGTGGTGGAGGCGGCCAACCATCCGGTCACCCCGGTCGCCGACCGGGTCCTGGCCGACCGCGGGGTGACGGTGATCCCCGACATCCTGGCCAACGCCGGCGGCGTGACCGTGTCCTACTTCGAGTGGACGCAGAACATCCAGCAGTTCACCTGGGAGGAGGAGCGCGTCAACAACGAGCTGTCCAAGCGCATGCGCACCGCCTACGACCAGGTGCGCGACTACGCCGACGACCACGGCTGCCCGCTGCGCTTCGCCGCCTTCAGCCTGGCCGTCGAGCGCGTCTCCCGCGCCGCCCGCCTGCGCGGCTACGTCTAGTCAGCCTCGGTGGTCCGCGCCACCGCGTCGGGGCGTCGCCACACGTCCGGCTGCAGGTCCGTGCCCAGCCCGGGGCCGGAAGGCGGCGCGAGGTGGCCGTCGGCCACCGGCGGCAGCCCCGTGACCAGCTCGCGGTACCAGCCGTGGTACGAGGCGCGCACGAACTCGGCCACCAGGGTGTTCGGGGCGTGCACGGCCAGGTGCGCCGAGGCGGCCAGCACGACCGGGCCCGTGCAGTCGTGGGGGGTCACCGGCAGGGAGTGGGCGGCGGCCATCGCCGCGATGGCGCGCGCCTCGCCCAGGCCGCCGCACCAGCTGACGTCGAGCATGACGATGCCCGCGGCCCGGCGCGCGAGCAGGTCGCGGAACGCCCGGCGGCCCCCCAGCGTCTCCGAGGCGGCCACCGGCACGGGCGTGCCGGCGGCGAAGGCGGCCAGGGCGTCCAGGTCGTCGGCCCGCACGGGGTCCTCGAACCAGAACGGACCGTAGTCCTCCACGGCCCGCGCGATCCGCCGGGCGGCGGGCAGGTCCCACAGGCAGTGCAGCTCGAGCATGACGTCCATGTCGTCGCCGACCGCGTCGCGGATGCGCTCGAACGGCCGCAGCCCCTCCGCCAACTCCCGCGGCGACAGGTACGTCCCGGCGCCGGCCTCGGCGTAGGGGTCGAACGGCCAGATCTTCATGCCGGTGATGCCCTGATCGCGCAGTTCCTGGGCCAGCTCGCCGGGGCGGTGCAGGAAGGCGTCCAGGTCCTCGTAGCGCCCGGGCGGCCCCGGCGAGTCGTCGCCCGGGAGACCCCAGTTGGCGGTGCTCTGCCCGCCGGAGCGGACGTAGCCGGGTCCCGCGCACGTGTTGTAGACGCGGACCCGCTCGCGGCTGCGCCCGCCCAGCAGCCGGTGCACCGGCTGGTCCGTCGCCTTGCCCAGCAGGTCCCACAGCGCGATGTCCAGCGCCGACCTGCCCCGCATCTCCGCCCCGGTGCCCGAGTAGCCGAGGTGGCCGCGCAGCGCGTCGGTGTGGGCCTGGGGGTCCAGGGGGTCGCGGCCCAGCAGGTACGGCGCCGCGGTCTCGTGCAGGTAGGCCTCGACCGCCAGCGGGCCGAAGAAGGTCTCCCCCAGGCCCCACGGGCCCTCGTCGGTCCGCACGCGCACCCACAGCAGGTTGCCGAACCGCTCCAGCCGCAGCGTGTCGACCGCGACGACCTTCACGGCCGGAACACCGTCCGACGGTAGTGGCGCAGCTCGGCGATCGACTCGCGCAGGTCGGCCATCGCCCGGTGGCCGCCGGTCTTGGTCGGCGCGGCCGCCAGCGCCTCCGGGTACCACCGCCTGGCCAGCTCCTTGACGGTCGACACGTCGACGTTGCGGTAGTGCAGGTGCCCGTCGAGGCGGGGCATGTAGCGGTGCAGGAAGGCCCGGTCGGCGTGGACGCTGTTGCCCGCCAGGGGCGCGACGCGCGGCTCGGGCACGTGCCGGGTGACGAAGTCCAGCGTGCGCGCCTCGGCCTCCTCGACGGTCAGGGACGAGTCCCTGCTGGCCACCGTCAGCCCGGACGTGTCGTGCATCCGCAGGACGACCTCGGGCATGCCAGCCAGCACCGCGTCGGGCTGGTGCACGACCAGGTCCGGCCCCTCGCGCACCTGCTCCAGCGCACCGTCGGTGACGATGGTGGCGATCTCGACGATGGCGTCGTGCGCGGGGTCCAGACCGGTCATCTCCAGGTCGACCCACACGAGCGGCAGGCGCATCGGCGCTCCTTCCGGCGGCGCGCTCAGCCCAGGTAGCCGACGCGCTCGCGGACCGTGGCCATGGTGGGGCCGGCCACGGCCCGCGCGCGGTCCGCCCCCTTGTGCAGCGCCTCGGTGACGGCGGCGGGGTCGGCGCGCAGCTCGGAGTAGCGCTCCCGCACCGGCCGCAGGAAGCCGTTGACCGCCTCGGCGACGTCCCGCTTGAAGGCCCCGTAGCCCTTGCCCTCGTAGGCCCGCTCCAGGGTCGGGACGTCGCTTCCGGTGACCGCCGCCATGAGGTTGAGCAGATTGGAGATCCCCCGCTTGTCGGGGGTCGCGCGGACCTCGGAGCCGGAGTCGGTGACCGCGCGCATGACCTTCTTCGCGGTCACCGACTCGGACTCACCGAGCATGAGGAGCCCGGCGGGAGTGCCGGCGGACTTGGACATCTTCGCGTCGACGAGCTGCAGGTGCATGATCCGGGCGCCCACCGGGGGCAGGGTGGCGGTGGGGACGGTGAACGTGTCGCCGAAGCGGGCGTTGAAGCGCTGGGCGAGGTCCCGCGTCAGCTCCACGTGCTGGCGCTGGTCCTCCCCGACCGGCACCTGCTCGGCCTGGTAGAGCAGGATGTCGGCGGCCATGAGCGCCGGGTAGGTGAACAGCCCCGCGCGCACCGACTCGCTGCCCCGGCCCTTGTCCTTGAACTGGGTCATGCGGCCGAGCTCGCCCATTGTGGCGACGCACTCCAGTACCCAGGCCAGCTCGGCGTGCTCGTGCACCTGGGACTGGACAAAGACCGTGCACACGTCCGGGTCGAGCCCGGCGGCAAACAGCCAGCAGGCCAGGTCCAACGTCGTCGACCGGAGGACGGCCGGGTCGTGCGGAAGCGTCATCGCGTGCATGTCCACGATGCAGAAGGTGTGCTCGGGCCGCTGCTCGCGCGCCCAGCGGCCGATGGCCCCCACGTAGTTGCCCAGGTGCACGTCACCGGTCGGCTGGATGCCGCTGAACACCCTCGTCACGCGCGCTCCTGGTCCGCGGGTCCCCCGCATGGTACGGACGCGACGCCGTCCGTGCGGCGCGGAATGGCCCCCTCAGGCGCCGGCGGCCTGGCGCCGCGGCTCCAGCGAGCTCAGCGGCTCGGGCGGACGGACGTTCCGGGTGAGGTAGGAGACCACCAGGATGGTCACCAGGCCGCAGACCATGGCCAGGGTCCGGAAGGGGAACAGCACGGCGCCGCCGTCCATCATCGGGTAGGGCAGCCACACCGGCAGGCCGAGCGTCGCGTCGCCTCCGCCCAGTCGCAGGAACAGCGAGACCACCAGGCCCGCCACCGAGCCGTACGCGTTCGCGTGGCGGTAGAACAGGGCCGTCACCAGCTGCGGGAACAACAGCACGTAGACGAAGTCCGAGCACAGGTACCACAGGGCGTAGACGCTCTGGACGTTCAGCGCGATCAGCGTGGCCGCCACGCCGACGACGACGATGAGGCGCTTGATGACGCGCTGCATGTCCCGGTCGCCGGCGTCGCGCTTGACCAGCGGGCGGTAGACGTTCCAGGCGCCCATCGACGACGCCGAAAGGATCGACGAGTCGACCGAGGACATCACGGCGGCCGCCACCGCTCCCAGCCCGATGGCCCCCAGGACCGGCGGGGTCAGGTAGCGCAGCACGTAGGGCAGCACCAGTGAGGCGTTCTGCGGCTTCGGGGCGCCCAGGGCCGCCCAGTCCGCGCCGAAGCCGATCATGCCGATGAGGACGGCGGGGACGGCCGCGACGATGCACAGGCCGCCGGCCGCGATCGACAGCCGCCGGGCGGTGAGCGGGTCCCGGGCCGAGAGCACGCGCTGGAAGTAGACCTGCCAGGGGATGCCGCCGAAGACGAGCAGCAGCGCGAAGTCCCACCAGTTCCACCAGTACGCCCCCCAGTCCGGGTGGTCCCAGCCGGTCAGCGGCGGGAACAGGCTCGCGTAGCTGCCCATGCCCGCCTGGTAGGCGTCCAGGGTCGGCCCGACGCCCCCCACCGTGGCGAAGGCGAACGGCAGGACGAGGAACAGCCCCAGCAGGAGGATGCCGACCTGGGCCACGTCGGTGATGGCGACCGACCACATGCCCCCGACGATGGTGTAGGCGATCGCGATGGCCGCCGACAGGATGATGGAGCTGGCGAAGTCGAGCCCGAGGATGGTGCCGAACGTCGTTCCGAGGGCGGTGAGGATGGCGCCGCTCCAGAAGATCTCGCCCATCAGCGCCGGCAGGTACATGACCGCAGCGACATTTCGCCCGTAGCGGATGTCGATGGGGTCGATCATGGTCGTGAACTCACACCGGCGCATCTTCGGCGCGAAGAAGATGCCGCCGACGATGAGGCTCAGGGCGTACCCCCATGGCGCCTGCGCCCACGCCAGGCCGTCGGAGAAGGTGAACTCGGCGGTGCCGGCGACGTAGCCGCCGCCCACCCACGTCGCCGTCATGGTGAGCAGCCCGATCCACAGGGGCATGGACCGCCCGGCGACCATCATGTCGGCCAGGGAGCTGGTCCGCCTCCCGCCGACCGTGGCGCCCAGCCAGTAGAACAGGGCGTAGAAGGCGACCATCGCCGCGAAGCCGCCCCACCGGACGTCCGTGTCGTCGCTGACGACGATGTAGGCCAGCGTCACGACCATGATGCCGGCGAAGACACCCCACCGGACCGGCCGGCGGTGGGTGGGATCGCTCGCCGTCTCCTGGATCTGCTCGCTCATGCGCCGCCCTCCGCGTCGGCCCTGCCCGTCGTTGGCAAGGATCCAACCACAGATGCGGTCGCAACTACAGTCCGCGCCACAGGAGAAGGCAAAGGCCCCGGCTCGGCGCCGGGGCCCTTCGCCTGTTGGGGGTCAGTGACCCCCGCCGGTCTCCTCGTGCTGTCGCTGCAGCTCCTCGACGAGGCCGGGGTTCGCCAGGGTCGAGACGTCGCCGGGGTCCTCGCCCTCGGCGATCGACTTGAGCACGCGGCGCATGATCTTGCCCGACCGCGTCTTGGGCAGGTCCTCGGAGAACAGGATGTCGGCCGGGCGCGCGATCTTGCCGATGCGCCTGGCCACCTGCTCGCGCAGCTCCCCGGCGAGCTCCTCGCTGCCCTCGTGCCCGCTCTTCAGGCTGACGAAGGCCGACACGGCCTGGCCGGTGTCCTCGTCGTGGCGCCCGATGACCGCCGCCTCCGCGACGACGTCGTGCTCGACCAGCGCGCTCTCGATCTCCGTCGTCGACAGCCGGTGGCCGGACACGTTCATCACGTCGTCGATGCGCCCGACCAGCCAGATGTAGCCGTCCTCGTCGACCTTGGCGCCGTCACCCGCGAAGTAGGTGTCCTCCCCGAAGCGCGACCAGTACGTCTCGCGGTAGCGCTCGTCGTCGCCCCACAGGGTGCGCAGCATCCCCGGCCACGGGCGCTGCAGCGTGAGGAACCCCTGCTCGCCCGGCTCGACGCGGTTTCCCTCGTCGTCGATGACCGCGGCGGAGACGCCGGGGAAGGGCCGCACCGCCGAGCCCGGCTTGGCGTGCGACACGCCCGGCAGCGGGGTGATCATGATGCCGCCGGTCTCGGTCTGCCACCACGTGTCCACGATGGGGCAGCGGGAGCCCCCGATGTGCTCGTGGTACCACAGCCACGCCTCGGGGTTGATCGGCTCGCCGACCGTCCCCAGCAGGCGCAGGCTCGACAGGTCGTGCTTGGCCGGCAGGTCCTCGCCGGCCTTCATGAAGGCCCGGATGGCGGTGGGGGCGGTGTACAGCTGGGTCACCCCGTACCGCTCGATCATGTCCCAGATGCGGTCCTTCTCCGGATACGTCGGCGCGCCCTCGTACAGCACCGAGGTCACCCGGTTGGCCAGCGGGCCGTAGACGATGTAGCTGTGCCCGGTGACCCAGCCGATGTCGGCCGCGCACCAGTACACGTCGCTGTCGGGCTTGTGGTCGAACACGAGCCGCTGGGTGGCGGCCACCTGGGTGAGGTAGCCGCCCGTGGTGTGCACGATCCCCTTCGGCTTCCCGGTCGTGCCCGACGAGTACAGGATGTACAGGGTGTCCTCGGCGTCCATCGGCTCGGGCGGGCAGTCGGCGGACCGGCCCTCGACGAGGTCGTGGTACCAGTGGTCGCGGCCGCTGGTCCACGGCACGTCCTCGCCGGTGCGCCGCACGACGATGCAGGTGTCGACCTTGTCGGTCTCGGCCAGCGCCTCGTCGGTGCTCTCCTTCAGCGGCACGAGGTTGCCGCCGCGGTAGGAGCCGTCGGCGGTGATGACCACCCGGGACTCGGCGTCCTCGATGCGGTCCAGCAGCGACCCGGCCGAGAAGCCCGCGAACACCACCGAGTGGATCGCCCCGATGCGCGCGCAGGCCAGCATCGCCACCGGCAGCTCCGGGACCATCGGCAGGTAGATGTTGACGCGGTCGCCCTTGGAGACCCCCAGGTCCTTCAGCGCGTTCGCGAAGCGGGAGACCTCGTCGAGCAGGTCGGCGTAGGTGACGTCGCGCTTCTCCCCGGGCTCGCCCTCCCAGTGGAAGGCGACCTGGTCGCCGTACCCGGCCTCCACGTGGCGGTCCAGGCAGTTGTCGCTGGCGTTGAGCTGGCCCCCGAGGAACCACTGCCCGTGGGGCGGGTCCCAGCGGCTGACGGTGTCCCACCGCTTGTACCAGCGCAGGTGCTCCCCCTGCGACGCCCACCAGGCGTCCGGGTCCCGCTCGGCCTCCTCGTAGACGGACTCGTCATTGACCAGCGCATGCCGCGCGAACTCCTCCGGCGGCGGGAAGATGCGCTGCTCGGAGTGGTCGATAGCTTGTTCCGACATGGCTGTGGGCTCCTTGTCGCGGGGTCCGCGCGTCCGGGTACCGGTCTACCCGCTACGGCCCTCGCGCAAATCGCCCACTGCCGCCTACCCGCTGGGGACGCTGCGCTCCGTCAGGGGGTAGCGGATGTTGTCGATCAGCTCGCGCATCTCCTCCGGCGGAGGCGCGGTCATCTTGGAGACCGTCACGGTCACCGCGAAGTTGATCAGCGCCCCGACGAACCCGAAGCCCTCCGGGCTGATCGCGAGGAAGCCCGCCCCGGCCATGAAGATCGTCCAGTACATGTAGACGGCCGTCACCGTCAGGCCGGTGAGGATCCCCGCGGTGGCGCCGGCCGCGTTGCAGCGCCGCCAGAAGATGCCCAGCACCAGGATGGGGAAGAAGCTGGCCGCCGCCAGCCCGAAGGCGAACGCCACCACCTCCGCGACGAACGCCGGCGGGTACACGCCGAAGTAGCCGGAGATGATGACCGCCGCGCCCATCGCGGTCCGCCCCACGATCAGCTGCTGTCGCTCGGTCGAGTCCGGCCGGAAGCGCTTGAAGTAGAAGTCGTGCGCCACCGCCGAGGAGATGACCAACAGCAGCCCCGAGGCGGTCGACAGGGCGGCGGCCAGCCCGCCCGCGGCGACGATGCCCACCACCGGCGCCGGCAGCCCCGCGATCTCCGGGTTCGCCAGCACCATGATGTCCTGGTCGACCACGATCTCGTTCTGGTTGATCTCCGGCTTGTACTGCACGGCACCGTCGCCGTTGACGTCCTCGATCTGGATGAGGCCGGCGTTCTGCCAGGTCCGCACCCAGTCCGGGAGCTGCTCGATGGGCGTGTTGTGCACGTCGTTGATGAGGTTGAACTTGCTGAACACCCCGATGGCCGGGGCGGTCGTGTACAGGATCGCGATGAACAGCAGCGCCCAGAACGCCGAGGCCCGCGCGGCCCGGACGGTCTTGGTGGTGTAGAAGCGCACGATGATGTGTGGCAGGCCTGCCGTGCCGACCATCAGCGACGCGGTGACCAGCAGCGTGTCGAGCATGGTTCGCTCGGTGAACGCCTTGGTGTACTCGGGGAAGCCCAGATCGGCCTGCAGCCCGTTCAGCTCCTGGGCGACCTGGCCGAAGCCGATCTGCGGGAAGGGCTGGCCCGTCAGCTGCAGCGAGATGGCCACCGCCGGGATGAGGTAGGCGATGATGAGCACGGTGTACTGGGCGACCTGGGTCCAGGTGATGCCCTTCATGCCGCCCAGGACCGCGTAGAAGAACACGACGGTCACGCCGATCATGACGCCCGGCACGATGCCGACGCCGAGGAAGCGCCCGAAGACGATGCCGACGCCGCGCATCTGGCCGGCGACGTAGGTGAAGGACACGAAGATCGCGGCGAGGGCGGCCACCGCCCGGGCCGTCTCCGAGAAGCGGTCGCCGACGAAGTCGGGGACGGTGTACTTGCCGAATTTGCGCAGGTAGGGGGCCAGCAGCACGGCCAGCAGGACGTACCCGCCGGTCCATCCCATGAGGTAGACGGACCCGTCGTAGCCGGCGAAGGCGACGATGCCGGCCAGCGAGATGAACGACGCGGCCGACATCCAGTCGGCGCCGACGGCGGCGCCGTTGGCGATCGCCGGCACCCCGTGCCCGGCGACGTAGAAGCCCTCGGTGCTGGCGACGCGGCTGCGCCAGGCGATGTAGATGTACACGCTGAAGGTGAGCGCGACGAAGACGAGCGTCCACACCTGGATGGGGCTCATGCCTGCTGCTCCTCTTGCCCGGTCTCGGCGATCCCGTACTCCTCGTCCATGGACTCCATCTTCCTCACGTAGATCGCGATGAGGATGACGAAGGTGATCTCCGAGCCGTTCTGGGCCCACCAGAAGCCCATCGGGAAGCCGTTGATGACGAAGTTGTTGAACGGCTCGACCAGCACGATGCTGAAGCCGTAGGACACCAGGGCCCAGACCGACAGCAGGATGACCATCAGGCGCAGGTTGCGCCGCCAGTACTCCTCCCGCCAGTCGCCGCGGTCCTCGTGCGCTCCGCTGCCCTCATCCTGCGCCAAGGCTCACGCTCCTTCCCGCCGGCGGCCCACCTCCGGCGAAACGCCTTGTCAATCAGGAAACCTCACCGCGGCCGATTCGTCAACGTGGGCGCGGTACGGTGCGCGCATGGACACCCCCGGCCGGGCCCCCGCCGCGCGGTCCTGGCCCTACCTGGGACGCGGCCAGCGCCAGCTGCTCGTGGCCTCGGCGTTGGTCATGTTCGGGTCCTTCCTGCCGTGGCTTGACACCGCCTTCGGGACCTTCATCGGGCTGCGCGGCGGGGGCCTGTGGACCTTCTACGCCGGCGCGCTCGGGCTCGCCGGCACGGTGCTGCGCCACCGGCGGGTGGTGCGCGTGCACGCCCTGGTCACGGGTCTCGTGGCCCTGGCCCTGCCGCTGTGGCAGGTCGCCCGCCTGCTCGTCCTGGGCCTGACCGGGGGATGGGCCCCGGGCATCGGCCTGGTCATGGTCGCCGGCGGCGGCGTGCTGGCCCTGCGCGCCGCGGGGTACCTGCGGGCCGCGTGAGGTCGCCGGCGCCGGCCAGCGGCGTCAGTAGCCCTCGGACTCCCGCTCCAGGGCCAGCCCCTCGACGTCGTCGCGGGCCGTGTCGCGGTCGTGCTCGCTGACCTCGTCGGCCTCCCGGCGCTCGCGCGCCAGCCGCCGGACGTCCTCGGGGTCGATGCCCTCGTCGGCCAGGGCCCGCAGCTCCTCGTCGTCCAGCTCCAGCTCGGGCTGGTCGTACAGGCGGCGGCGGACCCGCTCCCCCGCGGACGGCCCGGCGCGGCGCCGGGGCCCGGGCGTGCCCTTGCGTGGTCGTGTCGTCATCGTGCCTCCCCGCCGGCGGCGGCCGCGGTCAGATCAGTGAGTCGATGTCGGACTGCTTGTCGCGGACGGCGTCGGCGGCCGCCCGCAGGTCGGACAGCTCTTCGGACGTCAGGTCGAGCTCGACGACCCCGGCCACCCCCCCGCGGCCCAGCCGCGCGGGCACGCCCAGGTAGACGTCGGCGATGCCGTACTCGCCGGAAACCCAGGCGCAGACCGGCCGGACCTCGCCGGTGTCCCTGGCCACGGCCTCGACCATCCTGGCCGCGGCCGAGGAGGGCGCGTAGTAGGCCGAGCCGCTCTGCAGCAGCTCGATGACCTCCGCGCCGCCGGTGCGCGTGGCCTCGACGAGCTCGGCGATGTCGTCGGCCGACAGCAGCTCGGCCAGCGGCTTGCCGTTGACGGTCACGTGCGAGGGCACCGGCACCATCGTGTCGCCGTGGGAGCCCAGCGTGATGGCGTCGACCTCCAGCGGCGAGACGCCGAGCCTGGCGGCCGTCTTGTCGGCCAGCCGGGCGCTGTCCAGCATCCCGGCCTGTCCCATGACCCGCTCGGTCGGGAAGCCCGAGACACGCTGGAACAGCGCCGTCATCTCGTCCAGAGGATTGGACACGACGACGACCACGGCGTCGGCTGAGCTGTCGGCGATCTCGCGGGCCACGCCACCGACGATCTCGCCGTTGTCCGACAGCAGGTCCATGCGGCTCATGCCCGGCTGGCGGGGCTTGCCGGCCGTGACGACGACGACGTCGCTGCCCTCGGTGGGCCCGTAGTCGTTGGTGCCCACGACCGGTGTCTCGTAGCGCTCGATGGGCCGCGACTGGTTCATGTCCAGCGCGAGCCCCTGGGGCAGGCCCTCGACGATGTCGACCATCACCACCTCGTCGGCGTAGCCCGCCTGCGCGACGCGCAGCGCGGTGGTCGAGCCGTACTTGCCCGCGCCCACGACGGTGATCTTCACGGCCAGCTCCTTTGCAGCGTGTGCAGCCTGCGGCGGTTCGGCGTTCCCCGGCCCCGACCCTACAGCAGGCCGGTCGCCCGTCTCGCGGCGAGCAGGGTGTTCACCAGCAGCATGGCCCGCGTCATGGGGCCGACGCCGCCGGGGACCGGCGTGATCGCGCCGGCGACCTCCACGACGCCGGCAAAGTCGACGTCGCCGCGCAGACGGCCGTCGTCGCCGCGGCTGATGCCCACGTCCAGCACGGTGGCGCCGGGCTTGACCATCTCCGCGGTCAGCGTCGACGGCCGACCGGTCGCTACCACGACGATATCGGCGGCGCGCGTGTGCGCGCCGATGTCACGGGTGGCGGTGTGGCACAGCGTGACGGTCGCGTCGCCGTCGGGGCCCTTGAGGCCGAGCAGGGTCGCCAGGGGCCGCCCCACCAGCTGGGAGCGGCCGACGATGACCGCGTCCGCGCCTGCGATCGGGATGTCGTGCTCGACGAGCAGCGTCCGGCAGGCCAGCGGGGTGGCGGGCACGAACAGCGGGTCGCCGCGCAGCAGCCGTCCGGCGCTCTGCGGGTGCAGCCCGTCGACGTCCTTGGCCGGGTCCACGCGCTCCTGCGCCGCGACCGGGTCGAGGTGTCTGGGCAGCGGCAGCTGCACGATGATGCCGCTGACCGCCGGGTCGGCGTTGAGTCGGTCGATCTCGGCGTGCAGCTCCTCCTGGGTGACCGTGGCGGGCAGTCGCGCGCCCAGCGACCCCATCCCGACCGATTCGCAGTCGCGCTCCTTGCCCCCGACGTAGACCACGCTGGCCGGGTCGTCGCCCACCAGGACGGCGGCCAGGCCCGGGACGGTCCCCCGGCGGGCGAGATCGGCCGCCTCCCGGGCGACGCGCTCACGCTGCGCCGCCGCCGTGGCCGTGCCGTCGAGGATCCGTGCCGTCATCCTGCCCTCCATCGATGTCCCGCCCGCCCACCGGAGCCGACAGCATGCCCCCCACGACCACACCCGCGCGAGACCGCGCTCCCGGGGGCCTGCCGTACCTCACCGGCGTCCTCGGGGCGCTGCTGATCGCCTTCTCGGGCATCCTCGTGCGCCTGTCGGGGGCGTCGCCGTCCACCGCCGCGACGTTCCGCTGCGCCTACGCCCTGCCGCTGCTGGGGGCGCTGGCCGTGCGCG
>JALYGZ010000013.1 GCA_030776845.1 Actinomycetota bacterium | reverse complement strand
GGCCATGGGCGTGGCGATCACCCACGCGCGGGCGTCCGACGGCGCGGTCCCGCCCCCCGAGTCCGGGCCGGGCGCGCCGCGCGCGACGCTGGCGCCCACCTTCGACGACGACGACGAGCCCGGCGGCGACGAGGGGGGGTCGTAGGCGTGGCCGAGCCGGTGAAGGTCATCACCAAGCGCTGGGACGTGCCCGACGGGTACACCCTCGACGGCTACCTGCGCACCGGCGGCTGGGTCGCCGGCCGCATGGCGCTGGACACCGACCCCGACGCCATCATGCAGATGATCAAGGACTCCGGCCTGCGCGGCCGGGGGGGCGCCGGCTTCCCCATGGGGGTGAAGTGGGGGTTCATCCCGCGCGACACCGACCAGCCCACCTACCTGGTGGTCAACGCCGACGAGGGCGAGCCCGGCACCTTCAAGGACCGGGAGATGATGGAGCGGGACCCGCACATGCTGCTGGAGAGCATGATGATCGGGGCGTGGGCCCTCAAGAGCAACCGCGGCTTCATCTTCATCCGCGGGGAGTACCTGTGGCCGGGCATCCGCCTGGAGGAGGCCATCGCCGAGGCCTACGCGAACGGCTACCTCGGCAAGGACATCCTGGGGTCCGGCTACGACTTCGACGTGACCCTGCACTACGCCGCCGGCGCCTACATCTGCGGCGAGGAGACCGCGCTGCTCGACGCGCTGGAGGGCCGTCGCGGCCAGCCGCGGCTGCGCCCGCCCTACCCGGCCGTCGCCGGCCTGTACGCCTGCCCCACGGCGCTGAACAACGTCGAGACGGTCGCCAACCTGGGGTTCATCGTCGAGCACGGCGTCGACTGGTACCGCTCCATGGGCACCGAGAAGTCGCCCGGCCCGAAGCTGTTCAGCGTCTCCGGCGAGGTGGCGCGACCCGGCAACTACGAGTGGCCGCTGGGCACGACCGCCCGACAGATCCTGGAGGAGTCCGCCGGCGGGATGCTGCCCGGGCGCCGGCTGAAGTTCTGGGCGCCGGGTGGCTCGTCGACGCCGCTGCTGACCGCCGACCACGTCGACACCCCCATGGACTTCGAGTCGATCTCGGAGGCCGGGTCGCTGCTGGGGACGACGGCCATGTGCATGTTCAGCGACAAGACCAGCGTCGTCGACGCCTGCCTGAACTGGACGCGCTTCTACGAGCACGAGTCGTGCGGCAAGTGCACGCCCTGCCGTGAAGGCACCTTCTGGATGTCCCAGATCCTGGAGCGCATCCTGGACGGGCACGGGCGCATGGCCGACCTCGACATCCTCGAGCAGGTCTGCAACCAGGTGCTGGGCCGGTCCTTCTGCGCGCTGGGAGACGGGGCGACAAGCCCCATCTTCGGCGCCCTGAAGTACTTCCGCGACGAGTTCGAGCACCTCATCGAGCACGGCCGGCTGCCGGACCACATCGATGACCACGCGGGGCCGGTCGGGGACAACAGCGGCCGGCTGCGCCCGGCGGCCTCGGGACGGCCCGCATGACCCGCACGAGCCAGACCCCGATGGTGGCCCTGACCATCGACGACACGCCGATCGAGGTGCCCCGGGGCACCCTGGTGATCCGGGCGGCGGAGATGCTGGGGATCACCATCCCCCGCTTCTGCGACCATCCGCTGCTGGACCCCATCGGCGCGTGCCGCCAGTGCATGGTCGAGGTGGAGGGCAAGCCCGGGCCCATGACGTCGTGCACGACGCCGTGCGCCCCGGGCATGGTCGTGCGGACCCACCTGACCAGCGACCTTGCCAGCGACGCCCAGGAGGCCCAGCTGGAGTTCCTGCTCATCAACCACCCGCTGGACTGCCCGCAGTGCGACAAGGGCGGCGAGTGCCCGCTGCAGGACCAGACGCTGGCCCACGGCCCCCCCGACAGCCGCTTCATCGACTCCAAGCGCCGCTACCGCAAGCCCATCCCGATCTCGTCGCTGGTGGCCCTGGACCGCGAGCGGTGCGTGCTGTGCGCCCGCTGCACACGCTTCTCGACCCAGATCTCCGGCGACCCGTTCATCGAGCTGTTCGAGCGCGGCGCGCTGGAGCAGGTGGCGATCTACGAGGACGAGCCCTACCACAGCTACTTCTCGGGCAACGTGGTGCAGATCTGCCCGGTCGGCGCGCTGACGGCGACGAGCTACCGCTTCCACGCCCGCCCGTTCGACGTGCGGTCCCACGACGGCGTCTGCAACCAGTGCAGCGCCGGGTGCGCGCTGCGCGTCGACGTGCGCAACGGCGAGGTGCAGCGCCAGCTGGCCGGCGAGAACCCGGCCGTCAACGAGATGTGGAACTGCGACCGGGGCCGGTTCGCCTTCGAGTACGTCGCCCACGACGATCGGCTGCGCCGGCCGGCCGCCCGCGATGAGCTGGGCGAGCTGCGGCCGCTGCCGTGGCGGCGCGCGCTCGGGCGG
>JALYGZ010000012.1 GCA_030776845.1 Actinomycetota bacterium | reverse complement strand
AGCCATCAAGCTGCCCTCCTGTCGATCGCACCGGGGTCGGGGACACAGACCGCTGAACCAGGCGGACACCGTAGCGCAGGTCCTGCAGCTCGCGCCGTGACTGCTCGGAGAGGTCCTGTGCGTCTGACAAGGTCTCGACGCGCTCGCCGATCGAGCCGGCCAGCTGTGGGTCGTGCTCCAGGATGCGAGCCCTACGTTGCAGCAGCGCCCACAGCGAGTGCACGTAGATGTCCACGGCCGGCTCGGTGGCGTGCAGGTTGTCGCGCAGGCGGCGCAGCAGGGTCATGCCGCTCCAGCCGCCCAGATCGGTGGCCATGAAGTCGTCGGCGGCGCACCACCATCTACCTGCGTCGGGCCCTGGCCCGACTGTCCGGCGTCAGCCGGGCCCAGCTCGAGCGAACCGTGCGGGTCTCCTACGTCAAGGTCGCCGAGTACCAGCGCCGGGGGCTGGTGCACTTCCACGCCGTCGTCCGCCTCGACGCCGCACCACCCAAAGGAGAACCACAGCGCGTCGACCCCCCACCGCCCGGCTTCAGCGCCGGGGTCCTGGAGGACGCCGTGCGTCTGGCCGCCGCCATGGTCACCGCGCCGATCCCCGCACTCGGCGACGGGCGGGCCCGGGTGGCCCGCTGGGGCCAGCAGCTGGACGTCCGCCACATCCACGACGCCGGCGTCGACGCGCTGACCGCCGAGGTCGTGGCCGCCTATGTGGCCAAGTACGCCACCAAGTCCACCGAGCCCCTAGGGCTGGTGCCCACCGACGCGCCCGAGGATCCCGACACCGTCGACGCCCCCGACCACATCCGCGAGCTGATCGCCGCCTGCCTGCGCCTGGGGCGCATCCCCGAGCTGGCCGAGCTGGGGCTGGCCGAGCACGCCGGTCTGCTCGGCTTCCGCGGGCACTGGTCCACCAAGAGCCGCCGGTACTCCACGACGCTCGGCACCCTGCGCGCCGCCCGCCGCGACTACGCGGTGCGCCGACGCCACGGCGAACCGCTCGACCCCTGGGGACGGCCGGTCACCGACGAGACGGTCGTCGTCCTGCCCCGGTGGCGGTTCACTGGGCTCGGCTACCGCACCCCCGGTGACGCCTGGCTCGCCCAATCCGCCGCCACCAACGCCAGAGAGCAACGCGCAGCCGCTCGCCTCGAGCTGTCCATGGCCGCGTGAGAGGAGCACCTATGCAAGATCACGAACTCCCCGAGCTGATGACCGTGGTGCAGCTCGCACAGTTCCTGCAGGTACCAGTCGCCACAATCTACCAGTGGCGGCACCGCGGGGAGGCCCCTCGCGGCCTGCGGATCGGGCGCTACGTGCGCTTCCGCCGTAGCGATGTTGAGCGCTGGCTGCAGCTGCAGGCCGACGCACAGGCGAGCTGATGGCCTCCGTCGACAAGCGCCCGGAGCGTCCCAAGCCCTGGCGCGTCCGCTATCGCGACCCATCTGGCCGCCAGCGCACGAAGTCGTTCCGGCGGAAGGTCGACGCCGACCGATTCGCCGCGACCGTCGAGCTGGACAAGGAGCGACAGGCCTGGATCGATCCGCGACGTGGCAAGGTTGCCATCGCGGCCTTCGCCGAGCAGTGGATGGCCACGCAGGTCGGACTGCGCCCCACGACACTGGACCGCCAGCGGATCCTCCTCCGCGTCCACGTCCTGCCGGCCTTCGGGGCCGTGCCGCTCGACCGGGTGACGCAGCAGGCGGTGCAACGCTGGGTCGCGGAGCTGAGCAGCCGACTCTCGGCGTCCTGGACCCGCCAGGCCTACTGGCTCCTGCGCAAGCTCCTGCAAGCGGCGGTCGAGTGGGAGCACCTGGCGCGGAACCCGTGCGAGGGCGTCACCCTCCCCCGCGTGCCCCACCAGGAGCGCGCCTTCCTGACCGTAGGGCAGCTGGAAGCGGTCGCTGCGGCAATCGACCCGCGCTACGGCTGCTGGGTGTACGTGTGCGGCTACGCGGGCCTGCGCTGGGGCGAGGCCGCGGCCCTGCCGGAAGCGGGTCAACCTCCTGCGCGGCCGCCTCGACATCGCCGAGGGGGTCACGGAGATCCGCGGGCGGATTGTGTTCGGCGCGACCAAGACCAGCCAGCGGCGGCAGGTCGCGATCCCCCGATTCTTGGTCGCTCTTCTCGAGGAGCACCTGGACGAGCACGTCGATCCGCATCCCGACGCACTGCTGGTCTTCACCGCGCCCGAGGGCGGCGTCCTGCGAACGCACTTCCGCCGGCGGATCTGGTACCCCGCACTGGACAAGGCCCGCGTCGAGCGCGTCGGCATTCACGCCCTACGCCACACGGCGGCCTCGCTCCTCATCGCCGCGGGTGCCCACCCCAAGGCGATTCAGCGGCACCTGGGACACGCTTCGATTCAGACGACGCTGAACATCTACGGGTACCTGATGCCCGATGAGCAGGACAAGGTGGCGAGCGCGCTCGACGACCTTCGCGCCGACACCGCGTGTCCCACAGATGTCCCAGACGACGAGGACGAGGCCAAGGGATGAGACGCCGCCAACCGCGGCACCGCGCTCACCAGCGCTTCTACGGGGTGGGCTCGACAGGTTTCGAACCTGTGGCCTCTCGCGTGTGAGGCGAGCGCTCTCCCACTGAGCTACGAGCCCGGCCCGCCGCAGGATAGCCGGACCACGCCGGGGTGGCCAGGCACGGCGCGGCAGATCGCGGCGGTCAGCCGCGCGAGGGCAGGACCGCCTCGAAGACGTGGGGGCCCTCGGGTGTCGAGGTGAAGCCGTCGGACAGCTCGGACACGACGAGGCGCCGCGCGGCGGAGGGGTCGAAGTTGAAGAACATGTGCAGGCGACCGTCGGTCGGCCGCTGGGAGCGGGAGGACGAAGTCAGGACCGAGCCGTCCTCGCGCAGCAGGTACACCCCGTACAGGCGGCTGTCGGGCAGCCCGTCGAGCAGCAGCACCAGCTCCCGGTGGAGCACCTTGACGCTGCCCCGCACGCCCCGGGTGCGGGACTGCACGGTCCCCTCGCGGCCGAATTCACTGACGGCCTGGGCCTCGACCATGCGCTCGGCCTGCGCGCTGACCCGGGAGACCGTGCCGCGCAGGGCGAAGTTCCACACCGACAGCGCGACGAACGCCACCACGGCCCCCAGCAGCAGCAGCCGCGGGAGCAGACGGGACGCCGTGCGCTCCGGGACGGCGGGCGTCTCCTGCTGGCGGCGCTTGGTCTCGATCGCCTGGACGGCCCGGACGCGGCGCTCGTCCCGCTCGGCGTCGGCGAGCTCGTGCGCGAGCGCGCGCAACTCCCCTACGGTCGCGCGGCAGTCGTCGCAGTCGAGCAGGTGGGACCGGAAGACCGAGGACTCCCGCCCGTGCAGTCCCCCGAGGACGTGGGAGATGGCCAGCTCCTGGAAGTATCTGTGGCCACGGTCCATGAGGGCAGAATAGCCCCGGGGGTCAAGCCCGCTTCACGGGCCTGCGGTCGTCGGCGAGCCGGGGGCGGGAGCCGTCGGCCTCCACGCCACGCCCGGCGGTGCCCGAATACCGGGTCCGGCGGGTCCTGCGGATGCGCAGCACGGCCGATCTGCGGACACCGCGGCGCTTGGGCACGTCGTGCAGCATCGCCGCCACGGCCCGCTCGACGTCCTCGGCCCGCTCGCTCTGCTCCAGCAGGCGGGTGACCGCCACCGCCCGCTCGTCCGGTCGCAGTGTCCACTCCTCGAGCCGCTCGAGAAACCACAGCAGCGCGAGGAGGGCGGCGGGGAAGCCGAGCATCAGCGACAGCGCGCCGAGGCCGACGAAGACGTCACTGCTCATCGGTCGACCCGCATGGTAGCCGACGGCGCCGGGACCGCCCCTGGCGCATCGGGCACGTCAGCCCACGTACCCCAGCCCGGACAGGACCAGGAAGACCCCCAGCCCCGTGGCGACGAGCACGACGATCCCCCCCAGGACGTTGGCGACCGGCCCGTTGCGGTGCTCACCCAGCAGGTCGCCGCGGTTCATGACCACGAGCAGGAACACGGCGATGATCGGCAGCAGCACCCCGTTGGCCGCCTGGGCGATCAGGATGGCCTGCAGCGGGGACGTGCCCAGCAGGGCCGGGACGACCGTCCCCACGACCAGCACCGTGATCCACACCGCCCGGAAGCGGTTGTCGCGCAGGCCCCCGCCCCAGCCGAGCACGCCCGCCGTCGCGTACGCCGCGGCGAGGGGGGCGGTGACCGAGCTGGTGATGCCGGCCGCGAACAGGCCGGTCGCGAAGAAGTACTTGGCCACGGGGCCGAGCAGCGGCTCGAGCTGGACGGCCATGCCGGCCGCGTCCTCGAAGGATTTGCCGGTTCCGAAGAACGCGGCCGCGGCGGTGGACACGATCGCGAGGGTAATGAGGCCACCCAGGCCGATGGAGGCGGCGGCGTCGAAGCGGCTCTCGGGCAGGGCACGCTCGGGCGGGACGGTCTCGGGCCACTTCTCCTGCACGGAGCTGGCGTGCAGGAACATATTGTACGGCACGATCGTCGTGCCGATCAGCGCGATGACGGTGACCAGCGAGCCGCTCGGCACGCTGGGCACCAGCCCCGCGGCAAGCCGTCCCAGGTCCGGGCCCGAGATGATCGCCGTGACGATGAACACCAGGCTCATGATCGCGACGAGCACGATCAGCGCCCGCTCGATCACCTTGTAGGCCCCGGTCGCCAGCAGCACGGCGGCGACGACGCCCACGGCGACGGTCCACACCGAGGGGCCGACGGCGGGGACGAGTGCCTCCAGGCCGAGCGCGGCGCCGATGATGTTGCCCGTCTGGAAGGCGGTGTTGCCCAGCGTGATGGCGCCGACGACCAGCACGGTCGCCAGGACCTTGACGACCGGGCTGTCGAAGGTCGTGCGCATGGCCTGGCCGAGGCCCTCACGGGTCACGACGCCGAGGCGGGCGGCCATCTCCTGCAGGATG
Organism: Actinomycetota bacterium; assembly: GCA_030776845.1. Taxonomy (GTDB): domain Bacteria; phylum Actinomycetota; class Nitriliruptoria; order Euzebyales; family Egibacteraceae; genus JAHWKQ01. The sequence continues at coordinate 1,384 of JALYGZ010000012.1, read as the reverse complement.
ACGGCGGAGGCCACGGAGAAGACGAGGGCCCACAGCAGCGCGAAGCCGTAGTCCGCACCCGCCAGGCTGGCGGTCGTGACCGTCCCCGGGCCGATGAAGGCCGCCGTGACCAGCAGGCCCGGCCCGAGCCGGCGCAGGGCCGACGTCGCCTGCCCGGTGCGGTCGCTGCGCTGCTCCGGCGCCTCGCTCATGGTCCGCCTCCCGCACGTCGCCGGCGCCCGGGCGGCCCGCCGGCGAAGGTAATGACAGCACTGTAACCCACGGCCGCCCTCGCGTGAACCCGGCGGGCCGTCGCGGGCCGCCACCCGGCGCTGGCTACACTGCCGAGGGGACGGACCGGCGGGGTGGGAGGGGTCTGCAGTGGCGAGCGTATCGGCGGGCGCGGACGTCGGGGGCACGTTCACCGACGTCGTCGTCGTCGACGGCTCCACGAGGCCGAGCGCGGTTAAGGTGCCGACCACCCCCGACGACCAGGGGAAGGGCCTGGTCGAGGGGTTGGGGACCGGCCGCGGCGAGGACGCGTCCCCCAACGACGTGGACCTGGTCGCCCACGGGACGACCACGGCCACCAACGCGGTGCTCGAGCGCGAGGTCGCCCGCACGGTGCTCGTCACGACCGAGGGCTTCGCCGACGTCCTGGTCATCGGGCGGCAGAACCGTCCGTCGCTGTACGACCTGTCGGCCGTCCGTACTGAGCCGCTGGTGCCCCGGGAGCTGGTCGTCTGCGTGGCCGAGCGCATGGGCGCGGACGGCGAGCCGGTCGTCGAGCTGACCGGCGAGGAGGTGGCCCGGGTCGTCGACGCCGTCGCCGAGCGGGAGCCGGAGTCCGTGGCGGTCAGCCTGCTGTTCTCCTACGCCAATCCCGCCCACGAGGAGCGGCTCTGCGAGGAGCTGGAGAAGCGGCTGGACGTGCCCGTCACCCGCTCGAGCGCCCTGCTGCCGGAGTTCCGCGAGTACGAGCGCGCGTCGACGTGCGTGCTGAACGCCGCGATCGCCCCGGTGATGCGCGCCTACCTGTCCAAGCTGCGCGAGCGCCTGCCGGAGGCGACGATCACCGTGATGACCTCCGGTGGTGGCACCGCCGGCGTCAACTACGCGGCGGAGGCCCCGGTGCAGACGCTGCTGTCGGGCCCCGCCGCGGGCGTGGTCGCCGCCGGCGCCGTCGCCCGCGACGCCGGGTACCCCGACGCGGTGGCCTTCGACATGGGTGGCACGTCGACCGACGTCTGCCTCGTGCGGGACGGTCGGCCGGAGATCTTCACCGACGGCGACATCGGTGGCCTGCCGTTTCGCACCCCCACGGTGGCCATCCACACCGTGGGCGCCGGCGGCGGGTCGCTGGCCTGGATCGACCGGGGCGGGGCGCTGCGGGTCGGCCCACAGT
>JALYGZ010000011.1 GCA_030776845.1 Actinomycetota bacterium | reverse complement strand
ACCGGCGCGAGGGCGGCGGCGGGGATCCGCCCGTTGGCGTGACCGCCCCACTGCCCGTCGCCGATGCCCTCCGAGGGCCGATCGCCCGCAACCGGCAGGTCCGCGGGGGGCCCGCGGTACTCCTCGGCGTACTCGAGGACACGGGGCACGTAGGCGAGCGTCTCCGGGTAGTCCGGGACGCTGCGGCCAGCCGCGAGCACCGCGCCGGGCCCGGCGTTGTACGCGGCCAGCGCCAGCTCGACCGAGCCGAACTCGTCGAGCTGCCGGCGCAGATAGCGGGCCCCACCGGCGAGCTGCTCGACGGGGTCGGCCACGTCCACGCCGAGGGCGTCGGCGGTGTAGGGCATCAGCTGCGTGAGGCCGTAGGCGCCCGCCGGTGACCGCGAGGTGGGGTCCCACCCCGACTCCGCCCGCACCAGCCCCGCCAGCAGCGGTGCGGGGACGTCGTTGGCCACGGCCGCCGAGTGCACCGCCAGGCGGAACGCCGCGGGCACGCCGCGGGCGGTGTCCAACGGCACGGTCGCCGGTCCGGGGGCGCACCCCTGGGGCCGGCCCCCCACCAGGACGAAGGCGACGGCCGGGAGCAGCGTGACCGACAGGAACGCCGCCAGCAGGGCCAGCACGGCTTTCACACGGCCGCCTCGGACACGCCGGGCAGGCTATCCGGCCGACGCCGCGACGCCCCGCAGGCGCCGCGCCCAGGAGCCGCCCCGGCCTCAGGCCGTCTGGTCGGCCACCGCGACCAGGGCCTCGGGTAACGTGAACCGCCCGGCGTACAGGGCCTTTCCCACGATTGCGGCGTCGACGCGCTCGTGGGCGGTCGCCAGCACCCGCAGGTCCGCCAGCGACGAGACCCCCCCGCTGGCGGTGATCCGGGCCGTCGTGGACTCGGCGACCTGTCGCAGCCGGGCGACGTTGGGCCCGCGCAGCATGCCGTCGCGGGCGACGTCGGTCGACACGAAGCGGGCCACGCCCAGCAGCGTGAGGTGGTGCAGGGCGGTGAACAGGTCCCCGGCCCCGGTCGTCCAGCCGCGTGCGCGCAGTCGTGTGCCCTCGGCGTCGAGGGCGACCGCGACCCGGTCGCCGTGCTCGGCCACGGCGGCGGCCACGAACGACGGTTCCTCCAGGGCCATGGTGCCGATCACCACGCGGCTGGCCCCGTAGCCGAGGGAGTCCTGGACGTCGGCCATGGAGCGGATGCCACCGCTGGCCTGGACCCGCACCCCGGTGGCGTCGACGATGTCGGCGATCACCCCCCGGTTGCGCGGCGTGCCCCCGAAGGCGGCGTCGAGGTCGACCACGTGCAGCCACCGCGCCCCGGCCTCGGCGAAGCCCACGGCGGCCGCCACCGGATCCTCGTCGTAGACGGTCTCGGCCTCGACCCGCCCGCGCGCCAGCCGCACGGCGCGACCACCGCGGATGTCGACCGCCGGGTACACCGTCAGGGTCACGACGCCCGCCCAGCGGCGACGTCGGCGACGAAGTTGGCCAGCAGCCGGCCGCCGACGTCCCCGGACTTCTCCGGGTGGAACTGCGTGGCAGCGACGGCGCCGACGCGGACGACACCGGGAAAGCCCGGGCCGTACGCGCACGTGGCCAGCACGTGGGCCTCGTCGGCGGGCTCGGCGTAGTAGGAGTGCACGAAGTAGACGCGCTCGCCGGCCAGGCCGTCCAGCAGAGGGTCGTCCCGCACGGCGTCCAGCCGGTTCCAGCCCATGTGCGGCACGGTCACGTCCGGCGGCAGCCGGCGCACCCGGCCGGGCAGGAGCCCCAGCCCCCGCGCGTCGGGGTCCTCCTCGCTGTGGGCGTAGAGGATCTGCATGCCGACGCACACGCCCAGCAGCGGCCGGCACCGGTCCACCCAGTCGCGCACGAGCCCGTCGAGCCCGGCGGCGCGGAACCGCCGCACGCACTGCCCGAAGTGGCCGACGCCCGGCACGACGATGGCGTCGGCGGCCGCGGCCTGCCCCGGCCGGGAGGTGACGAACGCGTCGGCGCCCGCCCGCGCCAGCGCCCTGCAGGCCGAGCGCAGGTTGCCGGCGTCGTAGTCGAGCACCGCGACCCGGGGCCCCGCCATGGTCTACAGCGTCCCCTTGGTGGACGGCACGGTCGTGCCCCTGACGACCAGCGCCCGGCGCAGCGCCACGGCGACCGCCTTGAAGACCGCCTCCTGGATGTGGTGGCTGTTGTCGCCCGCCAGTGCGCGCACGTGCAGGGTGATCCGGGCGTTGGCCACGAGGGATTCGAAGAAGTGGCGCGTCAGCGTCGTCTCGTAGGTGCCCACGAGCTCGACCGGCGTGTCCGCCTCGTAGACCAGGTAGGGTCGCCCCGACAGGTCGACGGCGGCCCGCACGAGGGCCTCGTCGATGGGCACGGTCGCGTCCCCGAAGCGCTCGGTCCCGGTCTTGTCCCCCAGCGCCCGCTCCAGGGCCTGGCCGAGCGCGATACCCGTGTCCTCCACGGTGTGGTGGGCATCGACCTGCAGGTCGCCGTCGGTGCGGACGGCGAGGTCGAGGTGGGCGTGGCGGCCGAGCTGGGCCAGCATGTGGTCGAAGAAGGGCACGCCGGTGGCCACGTCGGCCCGCCCGTCGCCGTCCAGCCCGAGCGTGACCCGCACGGTGGTCTCGGCCGTCTCGCGGGCGACCTCGGCGCTACGGGCGCGCATGAAGGCTGTCCTCCAGGGCGGTCAGGAAGGCGTCGTTCTCGGCGGGCGTGCCGATCGTGACCCGCAGGCACCCGGCCAGTCTCGGCCGGTCGGAGAAGTCCCGCACCAGCACTCCCCGGTCGAGCAGAGCCTCCCACACGGCGGGCAGGCGCGTGCGGAACAGCAGGAAATTGGCGGCCGAGTCGAACACATCGACGCCGTCGAGTCCCGCCAGCGCCGCCCGGACCCGCTCCCGCTCGGCGACGATGGCCTCGATGTGGGCGGTCATCTCCCCCGCCAGCTCGCAGGCCAGCGTGCCGGCCTCCTGGGTCATCGCGTCGAGGTGGTAGGGCAGGCGGACCGCGCGCAGGTCGTCCACGACCCAGTCGGGGGCCAGCAGGTAGCCCAGGCGCACCCCCGCCATGCGGAAGGCCTTCGAGAAGGTGCGGGTCACCACCAGGCGGGGCAGCTCGTCGAGCAGCTCGGCGGCGCTGGCGGCGCCGAACTCCACGTAGGCCTCGTCGCAGACGACCAGCCCGTCGCCGGCGTCGTGCAGCGCGCGGACGGTGTCAAGGCTCACCGGGATGCCGGTGGGATTGTTCGGGCTGGCCACGCACACGACGTCGGGCCGGTGGGCCTGCACCGCCGCGGCCGCCGCCGCCGGTGAGAAACGCAGCCCGGCGTCGAGCTCGACCTCGACATGGTCCGTGGCGGCGACGCGCGCGATGAGCGGGTGCGCCGAGTACCCCGGGCGGCACAACAGCAGGGTCCGGCCCGGGCCGCCGTACGCCTGGAACAGCTGCAGCAGCACCTCGTTGGAGCCGTTGGCCGCCCACACCCGCTCCGGCGGCAGCCCGAGCCGGGCGCCCAGCGCGGTGCGCAGCGCCCACACCCGGCGGTCCGGGTAGCGGTGCAGCTCCAGCGAGGCGACCCGCTTGGCGAGCTGGTCGCCGAAGGCCGCCGGCGGCGGGAACGGGGTCTCGTTCGTGTTGAGCCGCACCGGCACGTCCAGCTGGGGGACGCCGTAGGGCTCCGCGCCGACCAGGTCCGCCCGCACCGGGACCCGTCGCCGACGTGGGGCGCGTGCGCTCACGACGCGTTCCCGCCCGTCTCCAGGCGCGCCTGCACGGCGCGCGCGTGCGCCGGAAGGTCCTCGGCGTCGCTCAGGGCCCGGACGACCGGGGCCAGGTCGGCCAGCGCGCCGGGGCCGTACTGGGCCCAGTTGACCGGGACGAGGAAGTCGTCGGTGCGCAGCCCGCCGGTGAAGCGCGCGGT
>JALYGZ010000010.1 GCA_030776845.1 Actinomycetota bacterium | reverse complement strand
CGCCACCCACACGCGGTTGCGGACGGCGCCGCGGGCCCGTCCGGCGGGGTCCCGGCTGGGCGACGGGTGATGGTGGGCGACGACGGCGTCGACATAGGCCAGGTCCCACCCGCTGGTGACCAGGTCCAGCGCGAGCAGCTCCTCCTCGCCGCCGACGCCGAAGTGGCCGTCGAACCCCCCGGCGGTCAGGAAGGCCGCCCGGCGGGCGACCGCACCGCAGGCGAGGAAGCCCAGTACGGGGGGCCCGGGCAGGTCCCGGCGGTCCGGAAGCGGGCTGCGCGCCATCTGCGCGCACACCGGGTCCAGCCGCTCGCCGGGCCCCACCAGGATCCGGGCGCCGACCACCGCCAGCCTGGGGTACGCGTCGAGGACACGCGCCGCCGTGCGCAGCGCCCCCGGCGCCCACCAGGAGTCGTCGTCGCTAAAGGCGACGTAGGGCGTGTCCAGGCGCCGGGCGCCTACCGTGCGCCCCGCGGACCCCAGGTTGTCGGGCAGCGCGACGACGTCGACACCGGGGTGGGCCGTGCGCACCGCCCGGGCGCTGCCGTCGCGGGAGCCGTTGTCGACGACGACCACGGGCGGCCGCTCGGGGAGGGACACCAGCTTGCCCACCGCGTGCAGCAGCTCGGGGCGTCGGTTCCTGGTGATCATGACGACGCCCACGCGCGGCCCGTCGACCGGTACCCGTCCCGTGTCCGCCATCCAAGGCCCCCGGCGGTCACGGTGCCGCGCGCGACCGCCGGCCCCGCTTGTTCCCGACCGGTCGCCCGGCGAGTCATCACCGTGAAATCACCACACGCGACGGTCGCCACGGCGGTGTATAAGGCGGTGGCCGATTGGGCAAGCGGGTCGGGACATACGTCGGGAACTGCGGGCTTCACAAGGGTTGCCATGCGGGTGCTCGGGATCAACGCGATCTTCCACGACCCGGCCGCCGCACTGGTGGTGGACGGACAGGTCGTCGCGGCCGCCGAGGAGGAGCGCTTCAACCGCCGCAAGCACGGCAAGGCCAACGTGCCATTCGCCGCGTGGGAGCTCCCCGAGCTGTCGGCGGCCTGGTGCCTGCGGCATGCGGGCCTGACGCCGGCGGACCTGGACGCGGTGGCCTACTCGTACGACCCGGGGCTGGCGCCGGCGCCGGGCGGCGACGTCACCGCGGACGACTGGGAGCCGTTGCGCACCCTGTACGCCCGGCGGGCGCCGCTGTTCCTGCGTGCCGCCCTGCCGGGCCTGGACCCCGACCGGGTGCACTTCGTCCCCCACCACGTCGCGCACGCCGCCTCGGCGTACCTGGCCGGGCCGTACCCGACGTCCAGCGTGCTGGTGCTCGACGGCCGCGGGGAGCGGTCCTCGCACCTGGCGGGCCGCGGCGTCGACGGGAAGCTGGAGGTGCTCGCCGCCCAGGAGCTGCCCCACTCCCTCGGCCTGCTGTACGAGGAGGCCACCGCCCACCTGGGCTTCCGCCGCTCCAGCGACGAGTACAAGGTCATGGCGATGGCCTCCTACGGGCGGCCACGCTTCCTGTCCGACTTCCGCGAGCTGGTGGCCCCCACCGACGACGGCGGCTTCCGGGTCTCGCCCGTCGACTGGGCGTCGTTCGTGTCGTCGCGCGGGCCCGGGGACCGGTGGACGGCCGACCATGCCGACCTCGCCGCCACCGTGCAGGCGCGCCTGGAGGAGGTGCTGTTGGCGCTCGCCGGCTGGCTGCACGCCCAGACCGGCGATCGGGAGCTGACCATGGCCGGCGGCGTGGCGCTCAACTGCGTCGCGAACTCCCGGCTGCTGGAGCAGGGGCCGTTCGAGCGCCTCTGGGTGCAGCCGGCGGCGGGCGACGCCGGGACCGCGCTGGGCGGGGCGCTGCAGGTCGCCGCCGCCCTCGGCGACGACGTCGGTCCCATGCCGGGTGCGGCGCTCGGGCGGCAGTGGGCCGATGACGAACTCGCCGCCTGGCTCACGACCGCCGACGTCGACTACGAGCGCCCGGGGGACCTGCCCGGGGCCGTGGCCGACGTCCTGGCGGCCGACGGTCTCGTCGCCTGGTTCCAGGGCCGCAGCGAGTACGGCCCCCGGGCCCTGGGCCACCGCAGCCTGCTGGCGAGCGCGGCCAACCCGAACAACCTGTCGCGGCTGAACGAGGTGAAGGGGCGGGAGCAGTTCCGTCCGGTCGCGCCGATGGTCCTGGCCGAGCGCGCGGCGGACATCTTCGAGGGAGGCCCGCTACCCAGCCCCTACATGTTGTTCACCCACCGGGTGCGCACAGCCTGGCGCGACCGGATCCCCGCGGTGGTCCACGTGGACGGCAGCGCCCGGGTGCAGACGGTCGACCGCGCGGAGGAGCCGCTGGTCGCCCGCATGCTCGACGCCGTCGCGGAGCGCACCGGCGTGCCCGTGGTCGTCAACACCAGCCTGAACACCGCCGGGCGGCCCATGGTCGACGACCCCCGTGACGCGCTGGAGTGCTTCGGGTCCGCCCCCGTCGACGCGCTGGCGATCGGGCCCTTCCTCGTCCGCCGCCGCGCGGGGGGTCGGGCCCCATGACGGTCCCCGGGCGTGGCGGGACGGCCGACGTCGTCGTCCCCAGCGTCGGCCGCCCGTCGCTGGGGAGCCTGCTGCGGGCCCTGGCGGGGCAGCCGGCGTTCACCGGGCGCGTGCTCGTGGTCGACGACCGGGCCCGCGTGGACGGCGACGTGCTCGCCGGCCGGGCGCCGGCGGACCTGGGG
>JALYGZ010000009.1 GCA_030776845.1 Actinomycetota bacterium | reverse complement strand
CGGCGGTCCCGGCGTGCTCGGCGGCATGGCGGGTGCGCCAGCCCAGGCCCGGCCTGCCCTCGGTGTCGACCGCCGCCAGCAACAGCCCGCCCAGCATGCTCACGTTCTTGAGGAAGTGGATGAGCTGTTGCCGGCGCTGCGCCGCGTCGGGGTACTCCCAGAAGCGGTGTCCCGCGGCCGTGGTCGGCACCAGGCTCGCCGCGAGGGCCAGGGCGGCCAGCCGCGGCACGCGCCCCAGGGCCAGCAGCAGACCGGCCCCGAGCTGGACACCGCCGTTGACGCGCACCAGCAGCTCGGTGTCCTGCTCGGCCACCGCGGGCAGGGACGCCGCGACCGTCGACGCGACCTCCTCGGCGCCCGGCTGCTTCGGTCCGGGGTCGCGCAGCGCATCCACGCCGCCGGCGACGAACATGGCGGCGAGCATGGGACGGGCGACGCGTCGTATCGGCTTCATGGGCTGTCCGATACCGTGAACGGCGGCGGTCTAATCATGTGGCTGAAGCGCGCGCCGCGCGCTGGCCGACCCGCGGCGTCTGGGAGACTGGCCCGCATGCAGCACAGCTTCACGCTGGCCGAGGCCCGAGCGCTCGTGCCGGCGCTGGCTCGGCACGTGGCCGGGCTGTCGACCGTGCGCGCCGACCTCGCCGCGGCACAGGCGGCCCTGCGGCGCGGCGAGCGACCGCAGGTCGGCGGACTCGCTGAGGTCAAGGCCCTCGAGGCGCGCTTGCAGGAGGCCGTCGACTGGTTCCCGGCGCACGGCATCCAACTGAAGGGCCTGGCGCCGGTCATCGCCGACTTCCCAGGGCAGTTGTCCGGCGAGCCGGTGCTGTGGTGCTGGCTGGAGGGCGAGCGGTCCCTGGAGTGGTACCACGACCCGGAGCTGGGCTTCATGGGTCGACGGCGGCTGCCCGACGCAGGCTGAGCCACGAACCCCCGTCACCTGGCCCGGCGCAGCAGGCGCGCGAAGGCGGCCAGGGCCAGCAGGGCCAGCACGGCCGCTACCACCGAGGCCTGGAAGGCGAGGCGGTAGTCGCCCGCGACGGCATGGAGCCGGGCCCCCGCCGCGGGACCGACCAGGCCGGCGACACCCCATGCCGAGAAGGCGCGGCCGTAGCCGGCGCCGAACGACTCCCGGGCGACGAGGTCCGCGGTCGCTGCCGGAAGCAGCGTGGACACCGCCCCGTACTCCAGGCCCACCACGGGCAGGGCGAGCAGCGCCGCCGGCGCTGACGCGGACCAGCCGAGCGCCGCGACCGCGATCGCCAGCGCGCCCAGCGTCGCCGCCATGACCACCACGGTGCCGAAGCGATCCGACAGCGGGCCGGCCAGCAGCCGCCCGGCCAGGTTGCCCGCGGCCAGCAGGCCGACGAGCCCACCGGCCGACGAGGGGGTGAGGCCTCGCTCCAGACCGATTTCGGTGGTGTGCGCGAACGCCAGCAGCCCAGGCACGCTGGCGAACAGGAACAGCAGCCACAGCCACCGCACACCCACCCGCTCGACCCGGGTTGGCCCCGACGGCCCGTCAGTCCCCGACGCCTCCGACGACTCCCGGGACGCGGGGCTGGACGGCAGCCATACGGCGGCCACCGACGTCACCGCCGCGACGCCCACCGCGAGGATTGCGGCCGTGACGCGCCAGTCCAGGGCGTCGATCGACACGGTGGCCAGGGGCCCCACGACGACGGGGCCCGCGGCGTACGCGCCGACCACGATCCCGAGCGCCAAGCCCCGGCGCGCGCCGAAGCGCGTGCTGGCCACCGTGACGACGGTCACATAGCCCAGGCCGCTGGCGAGACCGAACAGTCCGCCGTATCCCAGCGCGACGACCGCCACGGACGGTGCCGCGGCCGTCAGGCCCAGACCCGCGCCGGCCGTGACCGCCGACGCCAGCGCCAGCGAGCGCGGGCCGACGCGGTCGGTGAGCGCGCCGGCGGCCAGGACCATCATCGCGAAGACCACGAGCGACGCGGAGAACACTGTCGACAGCGTTCCCGGCGACGCCCCCAGATCGGCCGTCAGCGGCGGCACGAAGACGCTCCACGCGAACAGCGTCCCCGCCGCGAGGTTGACCGCGGCCGCGGCCACCAACACGCGTGTCCGGAACTCACCCAATTGCTGCCCGCGCATGCAAACCCACGACGCGGGGGGTGGTCAACAGGCGCCGCGGGCGCCGGGCGGCGGCCGGCAGGCCTACCGCCTGTGGCGGCTGGCCGCCATGCGACGGTAGATCCTCAGGATCCGCCGGCCGTAGCCCGTGGTGTCGGCCGCCCACACGCCCGAGCCGAACTTCACCCAGCGCCGGGCCTTGCCCTTCGGCCGGACCAGGCCGAAGCGCGGGTCGACCAGCGGGTGGGCCAGGCGTCCGGGTCTCGCGCGGGGGTCGGCGTAGGCCCGCAGGTGCTGAATCTGGGCGCGCACGCCCCGACGGGGGGTGCGGAAGCGGGCCCCGCGTGCGCCGCCGCCCACGGCGCCCAGGCCCGCGTAGTTGTGGGCGCCGGGCCGCACGTCGCCGGTGAACCTGAAATAGCCGGTCTCCACGACGGCCTGGGCGAACGCGATGTCGCCGCGCACACCCTCGGCGCGGCCCTCCTGTAGGAACAGCCGCGCGAGCCGGCCGACGCGGACCCGGCGCGCCGGGCGCACACCGGTTCGCCGGTACCACCGGGCCATCTCCCCGGGGTGCAGCACCTGGCGGCCCATGACCCTGTGCCGGCGCATGACGGCGGTGGCGGGGGAGGCCGGGGCGACCAGACCGGCGGTCACCAGGACGATCAGCACCCCGGACACCGCCGCGTACGACCTCCGCCGAGTCATCCCCTCCGCCCTTCGTCGCTGTCTCGCCCCGTCGCATCACGGCCCCCGCGGGCCCCGCCATGTCATCGACACGAGCGGCGGACGCCTTGAGCGCCGGCACCGCGCGGTCAGGAGGCCCGGGCGGCGTCGGGGAAGGCACGCAGCGCCGACTCGACGACCCGGTCGTCGCCGCTGAGCACGAGGTACTCGGTGTTGCGCAGGTGGGACACCCGCCCGACCCTGCGCCCGCGAGGGTCGTGGATCCCGATCTGGGCGCCCACGTAGCGCCTGGAGTCGAACCCGAGCACGGCGACGCGCCCGCGCGCGGCGCACAGTTCGGTCACCTCCGCGGGCCCCATCCACGCCTCGTCGTTGCACGACACGACCATGAGTCGCGCGCGCACCGAGGCGATGACCCGGGCCAGCGCCGCGGGCATCGCCCGCCGGGAGTTGAAGGCGCTGGCCGTCGACGGTCGCCGGCAGTCCGCGCGCTTGCAGGCGACGCCGTAGTGGTGCGGGGCGTCCCAGGCCACCAGCGTCTCCCACACGTGGTAGTTGGCGAAGTAGCGGTGCTGGTTGTAGGGCGGGTCCAGGTAGGCGAAGTCGACCGGCGGCAGGCGCCCGGCGATCCCCACGGCGTCGGCGCACACCGCGCGCCCCGCGCCGGCCAGCAGGTCCGGGACCCGCAACCGCAGCCGTCCGTGGGAGCGCGGCGACCACCGCTTCAGGTAGGCCATCTGCACCCCAGTGGTCGAGTCGACCCGGTCGGCCGCCTCGATCAGGCTGGTCAGCAGCAGCGGGCGCAGCGGCGAGCCGCGGTGGTCGGCGTCGATCGCGTCGCGGATCGCGTCGATGCGCATGCCGTTGTGCGGCTGGAAGTACCTGGCCATCTCGCAGAACGTGCGGGTGACGTAGCCACGGCGGCCGGGCAGCGCGTCGAGCCGGCGGACCTCCTCGGCCAGGGCGTCGAGGTCGACCCGCGCGGCGTCGGTCTCGACGTAGCAGCGCGCGAACTGGTGGGCGTAGCGGGCGGTGTCCACGGCCGTGACGTGCGCCCCGCGGCACTTGAGCTCCCGGGCGACGCGCGTGGTGCCGGTGAACAGGTCTAGCGCCGTGGTGGCGCCGGAGCGCTCGGCCAGGGCGCCCAGCACCGGCACCAGCCGGCGCTTGGAGCCCAGGTACTTGATCACCGCCGGACCCCCCGCCCGCCCGTGGTCGCAGGGGGGTTCACCTGGCCCAGCGTGGCGGGCACAATCTCCTCCGTTCGCGGAGAGGACGGGTCATGGACGAGCCGGCGGTCCGGCTGGGCAAGCTCAAGCGCAAGGAATAGGAGCGTCACCTGGCCCGCCTGTACACCAAGCTGGTCAAGTGGCAGCACTGGGTCAAGCACGCGGACCTCCGGGTCGTGCTGGTTTCGAAGGACGCGACGCGGCCGGAAAGGGCGGGGTCATCAAGCGCGTCGTGGAGCCCCTCAACCCCAGGGGCGCCACCGTCGTGGCCCTGGGCACCCCCTCGGACCGCGAGCGTACCCAGTGGTACTTCCAGCGCTACGTGGCGCATCTGCCCGCGGCGGGGGAGATCGTCCTGTTCGAACCGCAGCTGGTACAACCAGGCCGGCGTCGAGCGGGTCATGGGCTCGCCACCGAGCAGCAGGTCGCCGAGTTCTTCCGCTCCTGGCCGGAGTTCGAGCGGATGCTGGTCCGGTCGGGCATCGTGCTGTTGAAGTACTGGTTCTCCGTCAGCGATGAGGAGCAGGAGCGCCGCTTCCAGGCACGCTCGGCGGACCCGAGACGCCGCTGGCAGCTCGCCCCATGGACATCGAGTCCCGCGCGCGCTGGGTCGAGTACTCCCGGGCCAAGGACGACATGTTCGCCCACACCGACATCCCCGAGGCGCCCTGGTACACCGTCGAGTCCGACGACAAGCGGCGTGCCCGGCTGAACTGATCACCCACATCATGGAGCAGATCCCCTACGAGGACGTGCTGCCCGGGCCCATCCAGCTGCCGCCGCGGCGAACCGACGACGGCGTGGGCTACGTGCGGCCGCCGAAGGAGAGCCAGTCCTTCGTGCCCAACCGCTTCTGGCGGCCCTGGCCCGCAGCCGGACCCACCAGCCGGCCACGAGGAGGCGACGGTCGTCCTCCTCCAGGAAGTCGCGCACCACGTCGGCGAAGCCCTCGGGATCCTCCCAGCACAGCAGGTGCCCCCGCCCGGGCATGACAGCCAGACGGGCATCGGGGATGCGCCCGGCCAGGACCTCGCCGTTGCGCGGGTCCACCACCCCGTCGGCCTGCCCGTGCACGACGAGGGTGGGCGCCGTGATCGCCGCGTCCCGGCCGCGGTTGCCGTAGCGGGCGCCCGCGGCCGACAGCAGCCGGGTGCCCGCGGCCCTGGGCGGATGCGCCTGCTGGTGGGCGACGATCCGGTCGACCAGCCCGGGGCGCTCCCGCACCGTCGCAGCCGACAGGGCGTGCTCGGCGCCCCGCCGCCGGGCGACGGCGGGAGGCAGTCCGAAACGCTCCCACAGCAACAGCGCGTTGCCGGCCGGGAACGGATAGCCGTGCGGCCAGCCCGGCGTGGTGGACACCAGCACCAGCCGTCGAACCCGCTCGGGGCGGCCGATGGCGATCTCCTGGGCCACCATGCCGCCCAGGCTCACCCCCAGCACGTGCGCCGAGCCGATGCCCGCCGCGTCGAGGACCGCGACCGCGTCCCCGGCGAGCGTGCCCACGGTGCACGGACGCCTCGCCGGGCCGCTGTCGCCGGTGCCGCGGTGGTCGAACAGCGCCAGCCGGAAGCGTCGGCCGAGCGCGTCGGCGACCGGCGCCCAGCCGTGGCGGTCGAAGCCCAGGCCGGCGACCAGCAGCAGCCACGGCCGGTGAGCCCGGCGCACCCGGCCCCGCAGCTCGTAGGCGATGCGGGCACGACCGTTGCGCGCCACCCGGGTCCGTGCCATGCGGTGACTCTACGGGGTCGCACCGGCGGTCGGTCCCGGCCGGGTTCTCCGCATCTCTCTGATAGCGTCCGCCCGCGTGCCGCCGCGCCCCGACCAGGTTGGTGTGCCGATGTCCCAGGCCCCCTTGCTGCTTCCGCGCCCCGTCCTGGCCGACCTCGTGGCGCGGACGGCGGCGCGCACGGCGGTGCTCGTTGTCGCCGGGGCGCTGCTGACCGCCGCCGCCGCCCAGGTCTTCGTCCCGCTGCCCTTCTCGCCGGTGCCCATCAGCGGCCAGACGTTCGCGGTGCTGCTCACCGCCGCCGCGCTCGGCCCGCTGCGGGCGTTGGCCTCCCAGGGGCTGTACCTGGCCCTGGCGACCGCCGGGCTGCCGTTCTACGCGGGCGGCGAATCTGGGCTGCAGTACGCGGTCGGCGCGACAGGCGGCTACCTGGCCGGCTTCCTGGTGGCCAGCGTGGTCGTGGGCGCCTGCGCCCGCCGGGGGCTGGACCGCCGCCCGCTGGGCACGGCCGTGGCGTTCGCCGCCGGCTCGCTGGCGATCTACGCGCTGGGCGTGCCGTGGCTGGCCGTGGTCGAGGGCCTGTCGCCGGGCGAGGCGGTCCGCCTGGGGCTGCTGCCCTTCCTCGTCGGCGACGCGCTCAAGGCGCTCCTGGCAGCCGGCTGCCTGCCCGGGGCCTGGGCCCTGGTCGGCGACCCGGCGCCCCCCGGCGACGGCGCCGCCCGCTGATCGCGCCGCAGGCGCGCTACCCTTCGGGCTGCGGCCGAACCCGGGCCTACGGAGGGTCATCCCACGTCGTGGTGACGAAGAACGAGCAGGTCTACGTGGTCGCCGTCGACCGCCAGAAGGCGGCGCAGGCGGCCGGCAACTACGAACTCGACGACCTCCCCGGGGGCCTGGCGCAGCCGTCCGCCGCGGCGCGCATCGGCAAGGCGCCCAAGCAGGACAAGGTGCTCAAGGGGGGTCGGGCGCTGTCCTCGGTCGCCAAGCTGTCGCCCGGACAGGGGCTGGCGATCTTCGGCCGCCCCGAGTCGCGGTGGGCGTCGGCCTACTGGCGGCGCACCGGCGGCACGGCGACGATGACCGAGCTGCTCAGCTACGCCCGCCAGCTCATCGGCATGGCCCCCGACGGCAGCCTCGTGGTGTGCCTGTGCGGGCACGCCGGGCAAGGTCCCTGCGTCCCCCTGTGGGCGCCGCGCGACGAGGTCGGCCTGACCGTGCAGCCCAACGACCTGTTGCTGCGCTTCGACGGCATCGTCGACGACGGGCGGTGATCCCGGCCCACGAGCTCGACGAGCTGCGCGCGTTCGCCTCGCGGCTCGCCGATGCCGCCGACGCCGTCAGCCTCGAGCACTTCGGCGGCCCGCTGGAGTCGACCCGCAAGCCGGACGGCACGCCGGTCACCCGGGCCGATCGCGCGGTCGAGGCGGCGCTGCGGGGGCGCATCGCCGAGGCCTACCCCTCCCACGGGCTGCTCGGCGAGGAGGACGGCGGCGAGCTGGACCCGGCAGCGCCCACCTGGGTGATCGACCCCATCGACGGCACGAAGAACTTCCTGCGCGGCGTGCCGGTCTACGCCACCCTCATCGCGCTCGTGGCGGGGGGCCGCGCCGTCGTCGGCGTGGCCAGCGCCCCGGCGATGGGGGAGCGCTGGGACGCGGCGGCCGGCAGGGGGGTGCGCCGCAACGGCCGGCCCGCCGGGGTCAGCGGCGTGGATCGCCTGGGGGACGCCCACGTGGTGCATTCCGGCCTGCGCTGGTGGCGGGACACACCCGGGGCCTGGAACCTCCTGGGTCACCTGGCGGACAACGCCTGGCGCACCCGGGGCTTCGGGGACTTCTGGATCCACCTGCTGGTGGCCGGCGGCATGGCCGACGCCGCCCTCGAGCAGGACCTGAAGATCTGGGACGTCGCCGCGCTCGAGTGCATCGTCACCGAGGCCGGCGGGCGTGTCACCGGCTTCGATGGGGGGTCACCGCTGCGCGGGGGCGGCGTGCTGACCACCAACGGGCCCATGCATCCGGTGATGCGCCGCCTGCTGGCCGACTTCCTCGGCGTCCCCGACGCGGGTGGGGGTCAGTCCGCCAGCGTGGCCAGCTCCGACTCGCACTCGGCGACGTAGCCCTCGGCGTCGGCGATCCATCCGTCGACCCGGCCCAGCTGCTCCAGCACCAGCGCGCGGCGCCGGCCGACGACCTCCAGTAGCGGCTTCGCCGAGCGGTCGATCGGCCGGCGCACGGCGCGGCTGAGCGGCTCGGCGTCGGCACGGGTCCGCTGCGCGAACTCGTCCAGGCGGCGCAGCTCCCCGGTCAGGTACTCCCGGTAGCGCAGCAGCTCGTCGCGCTCCTCCACGGCGCGCAGGCGCGCGAAGTAGGCGGCCTCGTACTCGGCGCGTCGACTCACGTCGACCCCGCGCCGGCGGGGCCGCCCAGCTCCGCCAGCAGGAAGGCCTGCCCCAGGCAGGCGTTGCGCCAGTCGGCCAGGTGCAGTGACTCGTCGGTCCCGTGTGCGCGCGTGTCGGGGTCCTCCACGCCGGTCAACAGCGCCGGGGCGCCGCCGAATGCGTCGGCGAAGGGCCCGACGAACGGGATGGTGCCCCCGATGCCCGCGAGGACGGCCGGGTGGCCATAGGCGGCCTCCAGCGCCCGGGCCGCCGCCTGGTGGGCCGGTCCCGTGGGCTCGGCCACGAACGGTCCCACCACCGCCCCGGGCGTGACGGTCACGTGCAGGCCCCACGGGGCGTGCCCCTCCAGCCAGCGGCACAGTAGGTCACTGGCCCGGGGCGCGTCCTGGCCGGGGGCCAGCCGGACGCTGACCCGGGCGCGGGCGCGCGGCAGGATCTGCGACGACGAGCCGGCCACGTCGGCGGCGTCGACGGCGAGCACCGTCGCGCTGGGCCGCATCCACAGCCGCTCCAGCGGGTGACGGTCGGGCTCGCCGACGAGCTCGACGCCGTCGAGCAGCCCCGCATCGCGGCGGAAGCGGTCGGCGTCGAAGTCCAGCGAGCGCATGCGCTCGCGCTCGGCGTCGGTCGGCTCGCGGACGTCGTCGCAGAACCCGGGAATGGCCACGACGCCACGCTCGTCGGTGAGCCCGGCCAGCAGCTTGGCCAGGCCGGTGACGGGGTCGGGGACCGGACCGCCGTAGATCCCCGAGTGGAGGGCGTGGTCGAGCGCGCCCACCTCGACGGTCGCGTCGACCAGGCCGCGCAGCAGGTAGGTCAGCGACGGCACGCCCACCCGCCAGTTCACCGCGTCCGTGAGCACCATGACGTCGGCGCGCAACCGCTGCCCGTGGCGCTCCAGCAGCGCGGGCAGGTGCTCGCTGCCGGTCTCCTCCTCGCCCTCCACGATGACCTTGACGTTGACCGGCAGGCGGCCCCGGGCGCGCAGCCAGGCGTCCACGGCGGCGGCGTGGACCACGATGCCGGCCTTGTCGTCGGCGGCGCCCCGCCCGTACAGGCGCCCGCCGCGCTCCGTCGGCGAAAAGGGCGGGGACGACCACAGGCCCTCGTCGCCGGGCGGCTGCACGTCGTGGTGGGCGTAGCACAGCACGGTCGGCCGGTCCTCGCCGGCATGCAGCCAGTCCGCGTACACCGCCGGGGGAGCGCCGTCGGCGGACAGCAGCCCGGCGTGCTCCAGCCCGACCTCGCACAGCAGGTCCCGGGACGCCTCGGCGCTGCGGCGCAGCTGGTCGGGGTCGTGGCCGGGGGCGCTGACGCTGGGGATGCGCACCAGCCGCTCCAGGGCCGCCCGGTGGTCGGGCATGCGCGCGTCGATGACCTCGGCGACGTCGGCGAGGTCGGCGGTCTCAGCGGCCATCGCAAGCCCCTCGGTGGCGACGAAGCGACATGGTAGCCACGCCCGCCAGCCCGGCCGGCCCCGGGGACCGGGTGTCCGTCCGGCCACGGGGCGGTAAACGACCGCCGGTAGATAATTGACGCCGACGTCAATGTCAATAGAGTGTGCGGCAGTCACGTTCCTTCCCGACGGCGCGGGGACCCACGTCATGACCGATCTGCTCACCCGTCCCTCCGGCGAGCCGCCGGCGGAGCCGCCGCGGCGTGGCATGGTCGCGGCCAGCTCGGTGTTCACCGGGACGGTCGCGGCGGGCCTCGTCCTGGCCGTGGCGCCCAGCACCGGACGGTTCCGCCCGCGCACCGGGCTGCGCGGACGACTGCGCGCCGGGGAGCTGATCGGGCACGTGACCGGCGGCCGGGGGCGCGCCGACGAGGTACGGTGCCCCACGAACGCCACGCTGCGCGGCATGCTCGTGCGGGCCGGCCAGCTCGTGACCGCGGGGCAGGGCCTGGCGTGGCTCGAGCGCGCGGGCGACGAGTCGGCGTGACCCGCCCCTGGCGGCAAGGGGAGACGAGGCGATGACCGCGGTGCTCGAGGGACTCGGTGTGGCCGTGCCCCAGCGCGTGGTCAGCAACCACGACCTGGAGGGAGTGCTCGACACCAGCGACGAGTGGATCCGCACCCGCACCGGCATCGCCGAGCGCCGTGTGGCCGAGCCGGGAGTGGCGACCGCGGACCTGGCCGTGGAGGCGGGCGCGCGGGCCCTCAAGTCCGCCGGCGGCGGGCCGGTCGACATGGTCGTCGTGGCCACGACCTCCCCGGACCGCCTCGTGCCAGCGACCGCGCCGGAGGTGGCCAGCCGTATCGGGCTGGAGCCGGTGGCGGCCTTCGACCTCAACGCGGTGTGCTCCGGCTTCGTCTACGCCTTGGCGGTGGCCGCCGGCATGCTCGACGGCCGCGGCACGAAGCGGGTCATGGTCATCGGCGCCGAGACCCTCTCGCGCATCACCGACCCCGCTGACCGCTCCACCGCCGTGCTCTTCGGCGACGGCGGCGGCGCCGCGGTGCTGCGCCGCGGCGACCCGGACGAGCCCGGGGCGTTCGGGCCGTTCGACCTCGGCAGCGACGGCTCGATGGCCGACTCCCTTGCGATGCCGGCGGGCGGCAGCCGCCGCCCAGCGAGCGCGTCGACGGTGACCGCCCGCGAGCACTACATGCGCCTGGACGGCAAAGCGGTCTACCGCCACGCGATCGCGCGCATGGTCGCCTCGTCGCAGGCCGCGCTGCACGCCGCCCGCCTGTCGGCCGAGGACGTCGACCGCTTCGTCGGCCACCAGGCCAACCTTCGCATCCTCGACGCGGTCGCCGACCGCCTGGGCATCGCGCCGCAGCGGCGGGTGGTCAACGTCGACCGCTACGGCAACACGTCCGCGGCGTCGATCCCCCTCGCGCTGGCCGACGCGGAGCTGGCGCCCGGCCAGCGCGTCCTGCTCACGGCGTTCGGAGGGGGCTTCACCTGGGGCTCGACGACGCTGACCTGGCCCCGGTTGGCGACCGTGTGAACGCGAGCGCATTGCCCATGACACACATCCGGACACAGGAGAGACACGCATGAGCGCGGTGTACGACCGGGTCCAGGAGCTGCTGGTCGAGAAGTTCGGCGTCTCGGCCGACGAGATCAGCCCCGAGACGACCTTCGAGGAGCTGGACCTGGACTCGCTGGACCTCGTGGAGTTCGCGATGGCCGCCGAGGAGGAGCTCGGAGTGCGCATCAGCGACGAGGAGGCCGAGACGATCGCCACCGTGGGCGACGCGGCGAAGCTGCTGGAGGACAAGGGCGCGAACGTGGGTGGCGCGTAGTGGCCGAGGCCCGTCCGCCCGTCGCCGCAACCGGCCTCGGCCTCGTCACCCCCGCCGGTATCGGCGTCGAGGCGAGCTGGGACGGCGTGCTGCGCGGCGTGTCCGCCGCGGCGACCGACCCCGCACTGGCGGGCATCCCGGTCGACTTCTCCTGCGCGGTCCCCGGCTTCGACGCCACCGAGCAGCTGGGACGCAAGCTGGCCCGTCGCCTGGACCGGTTCGTGCAGCTGGCGCTGGTGGCAGCCCGTGAGGCCCTGACCGACTCGGGGCTCGACCCGGCCGGGTGGGACGGCGCCCGGATCGGCGTGGTGCTCGGCACCGGCATGGGTGGCGCCGCCACGTGGGAGGAGCAGCACAAGAAGCTGCTGGGGGCGGGGCCGGGGAAGGTCAGCCCGCTGCTGATACCCATGCTCGTGCCCAACATGGCCGCCGGCCAGCTCGGCATGGAGTTCGGGGCCCTCGGGCCGAACCTGTCGGTCTCTACGGCCTGTGCCACGGGCGCCACCGCGATCGGGGTCGCCCGCGATCTGCTGCTGTCGGGCGCGTGCGACGTCGCCGTCGCCGGGGGCACCGAGGCCGGGCTGACCCCGCTGTCGATCGCCGGCTTCGCCCAGATGGGCGCGCTGTCCAAGCGCACCGACGACCCCGGCCGCGCCTCCCGCCCGTTCGACGTGGACCGCGACGGCTTCGTGGCAGGGGAGGGGGCCGGCGTCGTCGTGCTCGAGCGCGTCGCCGACGCCCGGGCCCGTGGCGCGTCCGTGCACGCCCTGGTCGCCGGCTACGGCGCGTCCGCCGACGCCCACCACGCCACCGCTCCGGACCCCAAGGGTCGGGGGGCGTCGCTGGCGCTGCGCACCGCGCTGGCCGACGCGGGCGTGGGGCCCTCCGAGGTGGGCCACGTCAACGCCCACGGCACCTCCACCCCGCTCAACGATGCCGCCGAGGCGCGGGTCGTGACCGACGTGATCGGCGACCACGTCTCGGTGACCTCCAACAAGGGTGTCATCGGGCACACCCTGGGCGCGGCGGGGGCGATCGAGGCAGCCCTGACCATGCTGGCCGTCGCCCGCGGCCTCGTCCCGCCGACGGCCAACTTGGACAGTCAGGACCCCGAGATCCAACTCGACGTCGTCACCAAGGCGCCGCGCGACGAGCCGGTCGAGGTGGCCGTCTCGGACTCCTTCGGCTTCGGCGGTCAAAACGCCGTCCTGACGGTGACCCGTCCATGAGCAGCCAGGTCCACATCAACGAGGGGCTCGACGTCCACGCCGACCGGCTCGCGCGGGTGCGGGCGCTGACGGACCCGGGCAGCTTCACCGAGTTCGGCAGCCAGGTCCGCCACCGCCGGACCGCCTTCGGCCTGGCCCGCAAGCGCCCGGCAGGCGACGGGGTGGTGACGGGCCCCGCCCGCGTCGACGGGCGCCCGGTCGCGCTGTTCGCCCAGGACCCCACGGCGCTGGGCGGCTCGCTGGGCGAGATGCACGCCGCCAAGATCGCCCGCATGCTCGACCATGCCGGGCGGACGCGGGTACCGGTCGTCGGCCTGCTGGACTCCGGCGGCGCGCGCATCCAGGAGGGCGTGGACGCCCTTGACGGCTACGGGGAGATATTCCGGCGCAACGTGGCGCTGTCCGGCCGCGTGCCCCAGGTCAGCGTCGTGATGGGCGCGTGCGCCGGCGGGGCGGTCTACTCGCCCGCCCTGACCGACCTGGTCATCATGCAGGCCGACCGGGCGCACATGTTCGTGACCGGCCCGCGTGTGGTGAAGGCGGTGACCTACGAGGAGGTCACCCCGGACGACCTCGGCGGCTCGGACATGCACGCCGCCGCGTCCGGGGTCGCCCACCTCGTCGGCGAGGACGCCCGGGAGACGCTCGACCTGGCCCGGCGGGCGCTGTCGTACCTGCCGTCCAGCTGCTGGGACACGCCGCCGCAGGCGCCGCCGGCCGACGCCCTGCCCATGCCCCCCGTCCCCGGGGACCACCGGCAGCCCTACGACGTCCGTGGCGTGGTCCGCGGCGTGGTCGACGCGGACAGCTTCACCGAGCTGCACGCCCGCTTCGCCGCGAACGTTGTCGTCGGGTTCGCCCGCGTCGAGGGGCAGACCGTCGGGGTGGTGGCCAACCAGCCCCTGCGGCTGGCCGGATGCCTGGACATCGCCGCCAGCGAGAAGGCGGCGCGCTTCGTGCGCCTGTGCGACGCCTTCGGGCTGCCGTTGGTCGCCCTCGTCGATGTGCCCGGCTTCCTGCCCGGCACCGGCCAGGAGGCCGGCGGAATCATCCGCAAGGGCGCCAAGCTGCTGTACGCGTTCGCCGAGGCCGCGGTGCCGCGCGTGACCGTCGTGCTGCGCAAGGCGTTCGGTGGCGCCTACATCGTCATGAACTCCAAGTCCCTGGGCGCCGACGCCGTGTTCAGCTGGCCCGGCGCGGAGGTCGCGGTCATGGGCGCCGAGGGGGCGGTGGACGTGATCTTCCGACGCGAGCTGCAGGCGGAGCCCGCGCGGCGGGACGAGCTCGTGGCCCGCTACCGCGCCGAGGCCATGGACGCCTCCATCCCCGCGCGGGGCGGCTCCATCGACGAGGTCATCGAGCCGTCGGCGACCCGGGCCGTGGTGGCCGAGACGCTGCGGTCGCTGACCGGCGCCTGGCGTCCCGGCTTCCGCCACGACAACCTGCCGCAATGACCCCCCGAACCTCCCGTCGACTGAAGACTCTCGTCGATATGGGACCGCTCGTGTTCACTCGACTGTTCCGGTGAGGCTGCTCGACGGCAAGCGGCTGCTGGTCACCGGGGTGCTGACCGAGGCCTCCATCGCCTTCGCCATCGCCCGCACCGCCCAGGAACAGGGGGCCGACGTGGTCCTGTCCGGCGCCGGGCGCGGCCTCGCGCTCACCCGCCGGGTCGCCCACAAGCTGCCGGACCTCCCCGAGGTCCTCGAGCTGGACGTCACCGAGCCGGCCCACCTCGACGCGGTCGCCGACGCCCTCGGCGAGCGCTGGGGCGCCCTGGACGGCGCCGTGCACGCGATCGGCTTCGCCCCCCCGTCCGCGCTGGGCGGGGGCTTCCTGCAGACGCCGTGGCCGGACGTCGCCACCGCGCTGCACATCTCGACCTACTCGCTGGCGGCCCTGGGCCGGGCGCTGGCGCCGCTGCTGGCAAGCGCCGGCGGCGGGGCGGTCGTCGGCCTGGACTTCGACGCGACCGTGGCCTGGCCCGCCTACGACTGGATGGGCGTAGCCAAGGCGGGACTGGAGTCGTGCTGCCGGTACCTGGCGCGCGACCTGGGCGCGCAGGGCACGCGCGTGAACCTGGTCGCCGCCGGGCCGCTGCGGACCGTGGCCGCCAGATCCATCGAGGGGTTCGACACCTTCGAGCGGGTCTGGTCCGAGCGGGCCCCGCTGGGCTGGGACATCACCGACCCGGGGCCCGTCGCGCGCGTCGCGTGCGCTCTGCTCAGCGACTGGACGCCCGCGGTCACCGGCGAGATCGTGCACGTCGACGGTGGCGCGCACGCGATGGGCGCGCCACCGTCGCGTTAGCCCGGCCGGCCACGCCGTGGCCTGCCCCCCCGGCCGCTTCCCCGACCCC
>JALYGZ010000008.1 GCA_030776845.1 Actinomycetota bacterium | reverse complement strand
GCATGCCGCGCCGCCCGCCACGGCCGCCGCCGGGGCCGTTGGGTATGCTGACCCGCCGAGACGACCTGTGGAGGCCCCCAGTCCGTGTCGATCCGCGTGCTGATCGCCAAGCCCGGGCTCGACGGTCACGACCGCGGCGCGAAGATCGTCGCCCGGGCCCTGCGCGACGCCGGCATGGAGGTCGTCTACAGCGGGCTGCACCAGACCCCCGAGCAGATCGTCGAGGCGGCGCTGCAGGAGGACGTGCAGGTCGTGGGGCTGTCGATCCACTCCGGCGCCCACATGACCTTGTTCCCCAAGGTGACCGCCCTGCTGCGGGAGCGGGGGGCCACCGACGTGGTGGTCTTCGGCGGCGGCATCATCCCGCGCGAGGACATCGCCGCGCTCAAGCAGCGGGGCGTGGCGGAGATCTTCACCCCCGGGGCGCGGACGTCGGACATCGTCCAGTGGGTACGGTCCCACGTGCCCGAGCCCGACTGACGGCCGGGGACCGGCACGACCGAGGGAACCACGCATGGACCTGTACGAGCACCAGGGCAAGGACCTGTTCCGCCGCTACGGCGTGCCGACCACACCGGCGGGCGGAATCGCCACGACGCCCCCGGAGGCCGAAGCCCTGGCGCGCGACGCCGGGGGCCCCGTCGTCGTCAAGGCCCAGGTGCTCACCGGTGGGCGCGGCAAGGCTGGCGGGGTCAGGCTCGCCCGGGGGCCGGACGAGGCCCGCGACGCCGCCGCGGCGATACTGGGCACGGACATCTCCGGGCACACCGTGGGCCGGGTGCTCGTCGAGCCGGCCACCGACATCGCCGAGGAGTACTACCTGTCGATCCTCACCGATCGGGTGAGCAAGGGCTACAAGGTCATCGCCAGCGTCGAGGGCGGCGTCGACATCGAGACCGTCAACCGCGAGCAGCCCGAGAAGGTCGTCCAGGTCGACCTGGACCCGACGGCGGGGCTGGACCGGCGGCGGGCGCGCGACATCGTCGAGCGTGCCGGCCTGCCCCCGGCGGCCACCGACGAGGCCGCCGACCTGCTGGTCAGCCTGCACCAGGGGTTCGTGGACGCCGACGCCACCCTGTTCGAGATCAACCCGCTGGTCCTGACCACCGACGGTCGGGTGATCGCCCTGGACTCGAAGGTGTCGATCGACTCCAGCGCCCTGTTCCGCCAGCCCGAGCTGGCCGAGTTGGCCGACACCTCGGCCGACGACCCGCTGGAGGCGCGGGCCAAGGAGCACGGGCTGCAGTACGTCAAGCTCGACGGCGACATCGGCGTCCTGGGCAACGGCGCCGGCCTGGTCATGGCGACGCTGGACGTGGTCAGCGAGGCGGGCGGGGCGCCGGCCGACTTCCTGGACGTCGGCGGCGGCGCCGACGCCGAGACCATGGCCGCGTCGCTGTCGCTGGTGCTGTCCGACGAGCGCGTCACCGCCGTGCTGGTGAACATCTTCGGTGGCATCACCCGCTGCGACCTCATCGCCGAGGGGGTGCTGGAGGCCCTGGATGAGCTCGGCGACGTGCCCCAGCGCCTCGTCGTCCGGCTCGACGGCACCAACGCCGAGGAGGGCCGGCGGATCCTGTCAGAGGCGGACCACCCCAACGTGGAGCCCGCCGAGAAGATGCTCGACGCCGCGCGCAGGGCCGTCGAGCTGGCCGGCCAGAGGAGCCAGACGTGAGCATTCTGATCGACGAGGACACCCGGGTCGTCGTCCAGGGGACCGGCCGGCAGGGCACCTTCCACGCCAGCCGCAACGCCGAGTACGGCACCCGGGTCGTCGCCGGCACGCACCCCAGGAAGGGGGGCACGACCTGGGAGGAGCTGGGCGTGCCGGTGCACGCCAAGGTGTCCGAGGCGGTGTCGGCCGAGGGCGCCAACACCTCGATGATCATGGTGCCCGCGCCGTTCACGAAGGACGCGATCCTGGAGGCCGCCGACGCGGGCATCGGCACGATCGTGTGCATCACCGAGGGCGTGCCCGTCCACGACATGGCCGAGGTCTACAACACCTTGTACCCGCGCGACGGCGACGGCGGCCACGACAAGCGCGGCCGGCCGGTGCTAATCGGCCCCAACTGCCCGGGCGCCATCTCGCCGGGCAGGGCCAACGTCGGCATCATCCCCGGCGAGATCACGTCGCCCGGAGAGGTGGGCCTGGTGAGCCGGTCGGGCACGCTGACCTACCAGATCATGCACGAGCTGCACCTGGGGGGGGTGGGCATCTCCACGTGCGTGGGCATCGGCGGCGACCCGGTCGTGGGAAGCGACTTCCTCGACGTGATCGAGCGCCTCGCGGAGGACCCCGACACCGCCGGCATCGCGTTCGTCGGCGAGATCGGCGGGACCGAGGAGCAGCGGGTGGGGCGCTGGATCGCCGAGCACATCCCCGACACCCCGGTCGTCGCCTACGTCGCCGGCTTCAAAGCACCGCCCGGCAAGCAGATGGGCCACGCCGGCGCCATCGTCAAGGAGGGCGGCGGCGGCGGGGAGACCGCGGCGGACAAGAAGGCCGAGCTCGAGGAGCTGGGCATCGCGGTGGGCACGAACCCGTCACACACCGCCGAGCTGATGATCGAGCGGCTGGGCCGCTGACCGGGGTGCCGCGCCCGTGCGCGTCGTCGTGCTCGTGTCCGGCTCCGGCAGCAACCTGCAGGCGCTGCTGGACGCCCCGGCCGTCGGCCCGCACGTGGGCCTGGTGGTCAGTGACC
>JALYGZ010000007.1 GCA_030776845.1 Actinomycetota bacterium | reverse complement strand
CCCGACCGCCCGCGTGGCGCGTGAACACGTCGACGAGAGGGGCGTCGCGGCGCGGACGCCCCGGCGGCGCCCGGTCGCCAGCACCGTCGTCCCGTCACCGGCCGGTGCGGCCGGCGGCGGGGCCAGGATCTCGCCCGCGTGCCCCCAGCCGACGGCGAACAGGCCCGCTGCCGGCACGCCTAGCCCTCCAGGAAGCGCCCGACGACCTCGCGGGCCGTCGTCAGGTTGCCCTCCGGCACGTACTCCCCGGACTGGTGGGCCTGGGCGGTCAGCCCCGGCCCGTAGTTCAAGGCCGGGATCCCCGCCTGGTCGAGGCGGGCGACGTCGGTCCAGGCCTGCTTCGGGGCGACCCGACCGCCCGCGTGGCGCGTGAACACGTCGACGAGAGGGGCGTCGCGGCGCGGACGCCCCGGCGGCGCCCGGTCGACGACGTCGACGTCGGCGTGCCCGCCGACGAGGTCGCGCAGCCGGCGCTCCGCGTCGGCCAGGGCCTTGTCGGGTGCGAAGCGGTAGTTCACGTTGACGACGAACCGGTCGGGCACGACGTTGCGCGCGTTGGCCGTCCATGCCTGGGTGGCGGTGAGGACCTCCCGGTAGACGAGGCCGTCGACCCGCACGTCCTCCGGCTCCCGCTCGTGCAGCTCGGCGAGCACGGCCCCGGCCGCCGTCAGCGCGTTGTCACCCTGCCAGGGTCGCGCCGAGTGCGCCGCGCGCCCGGAGAAGGCGAGCTCGGCGTGCAGCCCCCCGAGGCAGCCGAGCTGGACCGTCAGGTCGGTCGGCTCCAGCACGACGGCCAGCTCGGCGGCGTGCAGGAAGTCCACGGCGTCCAGGACCCCGCCGAGCTCGTTGCCCTCGTGCGACCCCTCCTCGCCGGCGTAGCACACGAGCACCGGGGCGTACGGCCCGTACCGCAGGGCGGGGTCGTCGAAGCAGTCCAGGGCAACGGCCATGCCCGACTTCATGTCGCTGGCGCCCCGGCCCACGACGCGCCCCGCCTCCCGCCGGGGCGACCGGTCCGCGTCGGTCGGCGGGACGACGTCGGTGTGCGACACCAGCAGCACCGTCGGGTGCCCCGGGCGGGGCTGTCCCACCACGACCGAGTTGCCCACCCGCCGGAGGGGCTCGTCGCGGTAGCGTTCGGCGAGCCAGTCGGCCACCGGCCCCTCCTCGCCGGTGAGGCAGGGCATCTCGAGCAGCTCCAGCAGCAGGGGGGTCAGGCTCACGGCCCGCCGGTCAGGCGTCGAGGCCGTGCTCGCGCAGCGCCTCGTTCAGCGAGACCTTCTGGTCGGTCGTCACCGACCGGCGGCCGATGATGAGTGCGCACGGGACCTGGTAGGGGCCCGCCGGGAAGCGCTTCTCGCGCATCCCGGGGATGACGACCGAGCGGGCCGGTACCCGGCCCTTGTGGGTCACCGGGGAACGGCCGGTGACGTTGACGATGGGCGTGGACGAGGTCAGCACGGTGCCGGCGCCCAGCACGGCGCCCTCCTCGACGACCACGCCCTCGACGACCACGCAGCGCGAGCCGACGAACGCCTGGTCCTCGACCACGACGGGCCGCGCGCCGGGGGGCTCGAGCACGCCGCCGATGCCGGCGCCACCGGCCAGGTGCACGTCCCGCCCGACCTGCGCGCAGGAGCCGACCGTGGCCCACGTGTCGACCATGGTCCCCGCCCCCACCCGGGCGCCGACGTTGACGTAGGACGGCATCAACACCGCGCCGCGCTCGATGTGGGCGCCGTGGCGCACGACGGCCGGCGGCACGACGCGCACCCCGGCGTCGGCGTAGCCGGACTTCAGCGGCACCTTGTCGTGGTACTCGAACGGCCCGACCTCGGTGACGCGCATCCCCCGCTGGCGGAACGACAGCAGGATGGCGCGCTTTAGCCACTCGTGGACGACCCATCCGCGGTCGCGCTTCTCGGCCACCCGCACCTCGCCCCGGTCGAGCAGGTCCATGGCCTCGGCGACGGCGTCGCGCGCCTCGCGCGTGTCGTGCGTACCGTCACAGAAGGCGGCGTCCACCGTCTCCCGCAGCCCGTCGATGTCGCTCACCGGCGAATCCTCCCGCCCCCCAGTCACTCGTGGCCCGGCAGGGCACCGACCTCGATCGCCTCGCCCCAGCGGGCGCAGGCCTGCTCGCAGCCGGCGGCGTCGGGTACGAGCGCCAGACGCAGCCATCCGCGCCCGGCCGCCCCGAAGGCCCGCCCCGGCGAGGCGATCACGCGGTGGCGCAGCAGGGCCTCGGCGTAGGCGGCGTCGTCGCCGCCCGGGGCGGCGAACCACAGGTAGAACGTCGCCTGGCTGCCGCTGACGCGGATCCCGGCCTTGTCCAGGAACGACAGCACGATCCGTCGCTTGTCGTCGAACACGGCGCGGCGCCGGGCGGCGTGGGCGTCGTCGCTCCACGCGGCGGCCGCGGCACGCTGGACGAACTCCGGCGAGGCGGTGCCGATGTTGGGCCGCAGCAGCCGTTGCGCGGCGATCACCTCCGGGTCCCCCACCAGAGCTCCGCAGCGGTAGCCGGTCATGCCCGAGCGCTTCGACAGGCTGAACGCGACCACCAGCCCGGACAGGTCCGGGGCCGAAGGGCCGGGCCCGGCGGCCTGTAGCAGCGACGGCGGTGTCGGGCCGCCCACCGGGTACACGTCCACGTAGCACTCGTCGCTGGCCAGTACCAGTCCCTCCGCGCGCGCCGTGTCCAGGGCGCGGCGGTAGAACTCCAGGTCGACGCCGGCGCCGGTCGGGTTGTGCGGGTAGTTGACCCAGGCCAGGCAGGCGCCGCGCAGCCGGCCGGGGTCCAACGCGTCCAGCTCCAGGCGCCAGCCGCCGTCGTCGGTGAGCGCGACCGGGTCGCTGTCGCCGCCGGCGAACAGCTGCCCGCGCTCGTACACCGGGTAGCCCGGGTCGCCCCAGAGCACCGCCCGGCGGTCCCCGCCGGGGTCGACCAGCGCCAGGGGCAGGTGGAAGATGGCCTCCTTGCTCCCGGCCGTGGGCAGGACGTGCACGTCGGGATCGACGGTGACGCCGAACCGGCGCGCCACCCAGCCGGCCACCGCCTCGCGCAGCGGGGCTGTTCCGGCCGCCGTCGGGTACTGGCTGACCTCGGTGACGCCGTCGACGAGGGCCTCGCGGATGAACGCGGGGGTGGGCTCGATCGGGTCCCCGATCGAGAAGTCGTGCAGCGGCCCGGCCGCGGCGACCATCCGCGCCTTGAGGTCCTGGAAGGCCGCCAGCGGGTAGCCGCCGAGCCGCTCCAGCAGGGGGTTCATGGCCGCGCACTGTAGCGCGACGCCCGCCGTGCCGATGATGGGGTCAACCCCCCGTCCGGGTGGGCGGGGGCCACGAACTTTCCCCAGACGTGCTCGCCGCGCGGGAACAGTTGAGCCCGCGGCGATGTTGGGTACGTATGTGAAGGAACGCACAATCGACGCTGTGAAGGCACCGCCGATGGATGTCCCCGAGGACCTCCTCGATCTGTACTTCTCCGAGCTGGGCAAGGTGCGTCTGCTGACCGCGGACGACGAGGTGCGGCTCGCCAAGACGATCGAGGCCGGTCGGGACGCGCAACACGAGCTCGAGCAGGGGGTGGCGGACGACGAGCGCCGTCGCGAGCTCGAACGTGCCGTGCGTGAGGGTCACGTGGCCTTCGACCACTTCGTCGCCGCCAACCTGCGCCTGGTCGTGAGCGTCGCGGCGCAGTTCTCCAAGCGCTCGACGCTCGACCTGGGAGAGCTCATCCAGGAGGGCAACCTGGGCCTGCTGCGGGCCGTGGAGAAGTTCGACTGGCGGCGGGGCTACAAGTTCTCGACGTACGCGACCTGGTGGATCCGCCAGGCGATCCAGCGGGGTGTGGCCGGCAGCGAGCGCACGATCCGCCTGCCGGTGGCGCTGCACGACGCGCTCGTCAAGGTTCGGGCGGCGTCCGCGCGCATCGAGGCCGAGACGGGCCGCGAGGCGACCATCGAGGAGCTGGCGGCCGCGACGCGCCTCACGCCCGACAAGGTCGTGCGGGCGATGGAGGGCGACCACGCGATGACATCGCTGGACCGCCCGGTCGGCTTCGACAGCGACGCCAGTGACCTGGGCGAGTTCGTCGCGGTGGCCGAGGACGCGCCGGCCGAGGAGGTCGTCGAGCGCAACTTCGTGCAGGGCGTCTTCGAGGTCGCCGAGTCGCGCCTGGACCCGCGCAGCTGGTACGTCCTGCAGCGACGCTACGGCCTGGACGACCGCCCGGCGCTGACGCTGGACACACTCGGCAAGGAGCTGGGCCTGTCGCGCGAGTCGGTGCGCAAGATCGAGAACCAGGCGCTGGTCCGCCTGCAGTCCGAGCTCGGCGTCGTCGCCGCCTGACGTCCCCGGCCCGCCGGGGGTGGGCGGGTCCGACACACCCGGCGGTTACCATCCCGCGCCGTGCCCGCCGCCCGCCCGCCGCCCGCCGGGTCGACGCCCGCTCCCCAGAGCC
>JALYGZ010000006.1 GCA_030776845.1 Actinomycetota bacterium | reverse complement strand
GCCGTGCAGACCGAGGACCACCCGCTGGAGTACATGACCTTCTCCGGGGACATCCCCGCTGGCGAGTACGGCGCCGGCCCAGTGCGCATCTGGGACTCGGGCACCTACGAGCCGGTCGAGTGGCGCGACGACAAGGTCACCTTCCGCCTCCACGGCAGGCGCCACGAGGGCGAGTTCCACCTCTTCCGCACCGACGCGGGGCCCTCACGCGACTGGCTGGTCGTGCGCGCGGGTGGCCCCCAGCCCGGCCTGCCGACGCCGCCGCCGCGGCTGGCCCCGATGCTGGCCGTCGACGCCGACGGCGCGCCCTTCGACGACCCCAAGTGGCTGTTCGAGGTCAAGTGGGATGGCGTGCGCGCGATCGCCACGACGGTGCGCCCCGGGACGGGTCGGCCGGGCTCCACGACCCTGGTCAGCCGCCGCGGCAACGACGTATCGGACAGCTACCCCGAGCTGGGGGCGCTGTGGGAGCGGGTGCTGGCCCGCAACGCGGTGCTGGACGGGGAGGTCGTCGCCTTCTCCGCCGACGGCGGACCGTCGTTCCAGGCGCTGCAGCGGCGGATGCACCTGCGC
The DNA here is from genome assembly GCA_030776845.1 of Actinomycetota bacterium. GTDB lineage: Bacteria > Actinomycetota > Nitriliruptoria > Euzebyales > Egibacteraceae > JAHWKQ01. The sequence continues at coordinate 5,115 of JALYGZ010000006.1, read as the reverse complement.
GGCGGGGCGGCGACCCGGGCGGCTGCCCGCACTCCGGTGTCTTATCTGGTGTTCGACCTGCTGGCGGTCGACGGGGAGACGCTCGTCGACCTGCCGCTGCGCGAGCGGCTGTCGCGCCTGGACGAGCTGCTCGTGCCGGGCGGCCCGTTCCAGCGCAGCGAGGCGGTCGCCGAGCACGGCGTCGGCCTGTACGCGGCGGTGGGCGAGCGCGGCATGGAGGGCGTGATCGCCAAGCGCGCCGGGTCGACGTACCAGCCCGGCCGGCGCAGCCGCGACTGGCGCAAGTTCAAGGTGCGCCGCTTCCTCGACTGCGTGGTCGGCGGCTGGCTGCCCGGCGAGGGCGCCCGGTCGGCGACCTTCGCGAGCCTGCTGCTCGGGCTCCACGACACCGACGGCCGGCTGCGCTTCGTGGGCCAGGTCGGCAGCGGCTTCGACGACGCCGAGCTGCAACGCCTCCACGGGATGCTGCGGGAGCGCGAGACGCCCGGGTGCCCGTTCGCCGAGCCCGTGCCCCAGCGCGGCGCCCGCTGGGTGCGGCCCGAGCTGGTGGTGCGCGTCGCCTACGCCGAGGTGACCGGCGCCGGACGGCTGCGCGCCCCCTCCTACGCCGGTCTGCGGCCCGACGCCGAGCCGCGCGCCTGCCTCACCGACGATCTGCCCATCCCCCTCCCCGGGCCGTCGACTGAAGCCTGACGGCGGGATATCAACGGCAATCTTCAGTCGACAGGGGTCACAGCCAGCCGCTGCGGCGGAAGGCGCGGTACAGCAGAGCGCAGCACCCGACCATCAGCAGCAGCGCGAGCGGGTAGCCGAACCACCAGTCCAGCTCCGGCATGTACTCGAAGTTCATGCCGTAGATGCCGGCGATGGCCGTCGGCACGGCCGCCATGGCCACCCACGCCGAGATCTTGCGCATGTCCTCGTTCTGGCGGACCGCTACCTGCGCCAGATTGGCCTCGAGCACGCTCGTCAGCAGGTCGCGGAAGCCCTCGGCCTGCTCGAACACCCGCAGCAGGTGGTCATGGACGTCGCGGAAGTAGTGGCCCAGCCCCTCGGGCACGAGCGGTACCTGCCCGCGGGCGAGACGGTCGAGCGGGTCCACGAGCGAGGCGGTGGCCCGGTGGAACTGCAGTGTCTCGCGCTTGAGCTTGTGGATGCGCTCGGTGGCGTTGCCCCGCTCGGGGGCGAAGACGGTCTCCTCGACCTCCTGGATGTCGTTGTCCAGGCCCTCGACCACCGGCACGTAGTCGTCGACGACCCAGTCCAGAACGGCGTACAGCACGGCGCCGGGGCCCTCGCGCAGCAGCTCCGGCTGGGCCTCCAGCTGGGCGCGGCACTCGGCCAGCGCCGACGCCTCGCCGTGGCGCACGGTCACCGCGAAGTCCTCGCCGATGAACAGCATCAGCTCGCCGATGATGACGCTCTCCCGCTCGTCGTCGTAGCCGGCGGGCTTGAGCACGACGAACAGGGAGTCGCCGTAGGTCTCCAGCTTCGGGCGCTGATGTGCCGTCACGGCGTCCTCGACGGCCAGCTCGTGCAGGCCGAACTCCCCGCGGACGGCCTCGAACTCGTCCACGGTGGGCTCGTGCAGTCCGATCCACACGAACGCGTCCGGCGCGTGCGCCGCCTCGAACGCGTCCGCCAGCGCCAGCTCGCCGGGGCGGCGCTTGCCGTGCTCGTACAGGGCGCAGTCGACGATCATGGCCCGACATTGTGGCACCCGCTGGCGGCCGGGGGCTTCAGCGAGCCGGCTTGGCGTTCGTCGGCGGCTTGTCCCAGGCGGGCTCGGAGCCGTACTCGTCGAGCAGACGGAAGCGCAGCACGGTGAAGGCCTCCGCCAGGGACAGGCCCGCCGTCGCGCCGATCCCGGCGGCCGCCTCGCGCATGCGCGGCTCAGGGTCCCAGCCGGACAGCTGCGAGGCGTGGCAGCGCAGGGCGGCGAGCTTGCGGTCGAAGGTGTCGGTGACGTCCACGCGGGTCGTCCCCTGCCCGAAGCCCATCAGCCACAGCTCGGCGACGTCCCACGGCTCCAACCCGTCGTCGAGCAGCGAGGGGTCCCACAGCCGGGTCGAGGCGGCCGGGTTGATGGCGTGCAGGACGAGGTCCCCGGCGGCGCGGTGGTCGGGGTGGTTGACGAAGCCCCACGTCGTCCACCGCACCGTCGGGTCCGGCGCCACGACGGCCTCGGGCCGGTGCCGGCGGATCTCCGCGGCGACCCTGCGACGGGCCTCCAGCGACGGCTCCAGATAGCCGTCGGGATAACCGAGAAAGGCGACATCGTCCACGCCCAGATGTCGGCAGGCGGCGCGCTGCTCGTCCTGGCGCACGGCGGCCAGCCGCTCGCGCGTCATGCCGGGGTCCGCCGAGCCGCTGGCCCCGTCGGTGAGGACGGCGTAGCGCACGTGGGTGCCCATGGCCACCCAGCGCGCGATCGTGCCGCCCGCGCCGAACTCGGCATCGTCGGGGTGGGCCACGACCACCAGAGCGCGGCTGAAGGCGCGCGACGGCGCCCCCACGGTCTCCCCGGCGTCCACGCGCTCCTCCCGCCTGTGGCGGACCGCCACCCGCTCGGGCGGTACGGTACCCCCATGACCACCGCGGCACCTGTCGCCCCGGAGCGCGTCGACCGGCCCGCCGGCGAGGAGCGCGGCGAGCCGGACCGCCCGTGGGACGTCATCGTCTGGAACGACCCGGTGACGCTGATGTCCTACGTCGTGTTCGTGCTGCGCAAGCTGTTCGGACACGACGAGGCGACGGCCGTGACGCTCATGATGCGGGTCCACCGGGAGGGCAGGGCCGTGGTCGCCAGCGGCCCGCGGGAGAAGTCGGAGATGGACGTGGCCCGCCTGCACGCCCACGGGCTGCAGGCGACCCTGGCGCGGGACTGACCGGGTCGCCTGCCGTGGCCGGACCGGCGTTCCGATCGCTGCCCGACGGCGGCCTACGCGTCCGACTGGGGTGGCGGGAGCGCGAGCTGCTCGTGGACACGGCCCGGCGGCTGCGCCCGGTGCTGACCGGCGACGAGGACCTGCCGCGCGCCCGGGAGCGGCTGTTCCCCCCCGCCTACGACGACCCCCGGGCCGAGGCGGAGTACCGGGGGCTGGTGGGCGACAGCCTCGTCGAGGAGCGCGTCGCCGCCCTCGACGCGTTCGTCGCCACGCTGGAGGGCGGGCAGACCCGGCTGTTCGCGTGGAGCGCCACGCTGGACGCCGAGCAGGCCGCCGCATGGCTGTCGGCGACCCAGGACCTGCGGCTGATCCTCGCCGAGAGACTCGGCGTCACCGACGAGTCGCACTGGGAGACCGGCCCGGACCTCGGCGACCGGTTCAGCCTGCTCCTGTACTACCTGGGCTGGCTGCAGGAGCGCCTGCTCGCCGCGCTGGCCGGCCGACTGCCGGACTGACCCGGCCCGCCGGCCCCGCACCGACCGGGCCGGTCAGGCCAGCCAGGCCCGGAGCTGGCGGCTCAGGGCCTGGGCGTCCTCCCACGAGCGGCCGGCGCTGCGGGCGTACTCGAGCGCGCCGCGGACCAGGATGCGACGGACCACCTCGGCGTCCGTCCACGGCTCACAGGCGCCCTCGGCCTCGACGAACACCTCCCGCAGCAGGCCCAGCGCCTCCTCGGGTACCCGCAGCTCCATCACCGGCTCCGTCCGTCGACGCCCGGACCGGGTCGCGGCCCCGGGCGGGTGGCGCTGGTAGTCTGCACCCATGACGCCGGCGAGCCGACGCTCGCCCTCACCACCCCGGGACCCCGCACGCGGCCCGACGGCGCCATGACAAGCCGCAGCGCCCTCCACCGGAGGCGCGCCACGCGGCACCACCGGTGACAGCAGACGAGGAACATGAGCGAGACGAAGTCCTTCGCGGACTTCGGCGTCGACCCCGCCATCCGCGAAGCCCTGTCCGACGCCCACATCACGACCCCGTTCCCCATCCAGGAGCTGACGCTGCCGCTCGCTCTGGAGGGCGCCGACATGATCGGCCAGGCGCGCACCGGCACCGGCAAGACGCTGGCCTTCGGCATCCCCCTGCTGCAGGCCGTCGACGCGTCGCGCCGGGCCACACAGGCCCTCGTGGTCGTGCCCACCCGGGAGCTGTGCCTGCAGGTCCGCGACGACCTGGACAGCACCGGGCGGCGCCTGGGGCTGCGAATCCTGGCCATCTACGGGGGGCGGGCGATCGACCCGCAGAGCGAGGCCCTGGCCGCCGGGGTCCACGTCGTCGTGGGCACGCCGGGGCGGCTGCTGGACCTGATGGGCCGCGGCGTCCTGGACCTGTCCGGGGTCACGACGCTGGTGCTGGACGAGGCCGACGAGATGCTCGACCTGGGCTTCCTGCCCGACGTCGAGCGGCTCGTCGAGGCGACGGCCACCGAGCGCCAGACCATGCTGTTCAGCGCCACGATGCCGCCACCCATCGTGTCACTGGCCCGCCGCTACATGCGCAAGCCGACGTTCCTGCGGGCCGAGGTGGAGGAGTCACGCATCGCGCCGGAGACGCGCCAGTACTTCTTCTCCTGTCACCGCCTGGACAAGCCGGCCGTCCTCGCGCGCATCCTGCAGACCCCCGACCGGGGGCTGTGCCTGGTCTTCACCCGCACCAAGCGCATGGCCGACGTGCTCGCCAGGGAGCTCACCGACCGGGGGTTAGCGGCCGCCGCGATCCACAGCGACCTGCGCCAGGAGGCGCGGGAGCGTGTCATGAGCCGCTTCCGCACCGGCCGCATCGACGTGCTGGTCGCCACCGAGGTCGCCGCGCGGGGTCTGGACATCGACCACGTCAGCCATGTCGTCAACTACGACTGCCCCGACGACGAGAAGATGTACCTGCACCGCATCGGGCGGACGGGCCGCGCCGGGGGCGCAGGCGTGGCGATCACCCTGGCGATCTGGAACGAGCTGGCCCGCCTGGAGATGATCAAGCGGGCGCTGGCGGTCGAGGCGGAGACCCACGAGGTGTTCTCGACCTCGCCCATCCTCGACGAGCTGTTCGACCTGCCCGGCCGCCCCTCGGGCGCGACCCGCCCGGAAGCCGACCACGCGCCCGGGCCACAGCCGACCGAGGGAGGCCCCGGCCCCGGACCGGCGTCCGGCGACCAGGGCGGGCGTGGGGG
>JALYGZ010000005.1 GCA_030776845.1 Actinomycetota bacterium | reverse complement strand
CCGTCGCGCCGCAGTGGTCCGGGTGGGCGTGGGTGAGCAGCAGATGGCGCAGGCGGTCCGGCGACACCCCGGCGGCCTCGATGTTGCGCAGGAGGGCGTCGACCCCCCGGCCGCAGCCGACGTCGATGAGCGCCGCCTCCGCGCCGCCGTCGACCAGGTAGGCGTGGGCGTCCCAGGTGTCGGTCAGGTCGAACCCCGACGAGCCGCTTCCCACGAGGTGGATCCGTTCGGTGAGGCGCATGCTGGTGCTCCGCGCGCCCTGGTGGGCGACCGTCGCTTCGGCGGGCCCGATCAGGGCGTCAGGCGGTAGAAGCCGTAGAAGTCATTCTCGATCGGCAAGATCTCGAACCCGGTCAGGCCGGGCTCGCGCGTGCCGGTCGCCGCGGCGAGCTCGCCCGAGGTCAGCTGCCCCCCATCGGCAAGCGCCCGGTACAGGCCAAGGCGATCCGCCCGGGTAGACGCCCGGGACGTCCCACGCGCCCAGCGACGCCTGGAAGAGACGCTCCACGAGCTCTTCCCGGCGCCTGGTCGAGTCGGTTACCGTGATCCCGGCCGACCGGGGCGGTGTGTCCGCACCTGCCATGGCGTCCTCCTTCGTCGACGGCGTTCGTGGTCCGCCGGATACTACGAACGGACGGCAACTGCGCCAGAGCTAGGCCGTCGGCTCGACGGCGTCATCGCCAGCGAGACCCGGCCGCCCCTCGGGGCGGCGATCGACCGGCCACTCGGCGCCGCGGGTTTCAGGAATGAGAATGGCCCGGATGGCAGAGGCAGATGGGATCGAGCGCGACCCGCTCTCCGCTGGCTGGGCGCGCCTTACTAGGGGGCAGTGGGATGCCGCCCGTACCTCGTTCGCGGACGCGCTAGCCCGAGAGGAGACGCCGGAAGGACTGGAAGGGCTGAGCTGGGCTGCATGGTGGCTCGACGACGCTGAGGCCGTGTTCTGGGCGCGCGAGCGGGCCTACCGCCTCTACCGCCGGCGCGGCGAGCGCGCCAGCGCGGCACGAATGGCCACCTGGCTTGGGGCGGATCAACTCGACTTTCGCGGCGCCGTGGCGGTGGCGGGCGGCTGGTTGGGACGGGCCACCCGCCTCCTCGAGCCGCTCGAGCCGGGGCCGGATCACGGCTGGCTGGCTTTCCACGAGGGCTACATCGCCAACCTCTCGGGCGACACCATGCGGGCGAGGGAGCTCGCTGCTCGTGCGGCCGAGGCCGGGCGGCAATTCGACGTTCCTGACCTGGAGATGCTCGGCCTCGCCCTGGAGGGTGCCACCCTTGTCGCCCTCGCCCAGGTGGAGGAGGGCATGCGCTTGCTCGACGAGGCCACCGCGACGGCACTGGCGGGGGAGGCGACGATCCCGATCTCGGGTGCCTGGGCGTGCTGCTTCTTGGTCAGCACGTGCACCGCCGTGCACGATTACGAGCGCGCATTTGAGTGGTGTGATCGGATCGCCGAGTTCGCGGAGCGCTACGGCAGCCGCTACATGCTCGCCTTCTGCCGAGCCGAGTACGGCACGGTCCACCTATGGCGGGGACAGTGGACGGAGGCCGAGCAGATGCTGGAAGCCTCGGTCGAGGACTTCTCCCGCTCCCGCCCGGCGATGGTGGGAGGCCCGCTGGTCGGCCTCGCGGAGCTACGACGGAGGCAGGCCCGTGCCGACGAGGCGGCGTTGCTGCTCGACCGGGCTGGGCCGTCGACGGCAGCACAGCTCTGCCGAGCCCGCCTGGCGCTCGACCAGGGTGGGGCCCGACGAGCAATCGAGCTGGTCGAGCGGCTGCTGCGCCAGACCCCCGCCGAGCGCAAGCTTGACCGCGCCCCGGTGCTCGAGCTGCTGGTCCGCGCCCGGGTAGCACGGGGCGATCGTGAGGAGGCGCGGACGGCGCTCGAGTCCCTGTGGGAGATCGCGCGGCTGGTCGGGACCGAGCCGCTGCGCGCCGCGACTGAGCTGGCGGAGGGACTGCTCGAAGCTGCGGGCGGCGAGCATGAGCGGGCAAGGACGCTGCTCGAGGACGCCGTCGATCGCTTCAAGCGAAGCGGCGCGCTCTTCGAGGCTTCTCAGGCGCAGATCGAGCTGGCCACGAGTCTTGCCGCCCTGGGTCGGACCGAGCCGGCCGAGTACGAGGCCACCACGGCCATGAATGGCCTGCTCGAGCTCGGAGCCGAGGCGGAGGCCGAGCGCGCCCGCCGGGTGCTCGAGGTCTCGATCCGCGGTGGTAGGAAGGGCCCAGGCCCACACGGCGTCACGCGGCGCGAGCGTGAGGTGCTGGCGCTCCTCGCGGAGGGGCTCACCAACCGGCAGATCGCCGGGCGCTTGGTGGTCTCAGAGCACACCGTCCATCGCCACGTCACCAATATCTTGCGAAAGCTCGATCTCCCATCGCGCACAGCGGCGGCAGCGTGGGCGGTGCGGTCAGGGCTGCTCGACAACGCCGGGACATAGCCAGATCCGGCGATCCTTGGCGCCCGGAAGGTGCTCGGTTCGGGCGAAGCCAGGGCGGGGCGCTCACACCTACCGTTCCGGCTGTGGAGCATCGAGTGAGCGCAGGGCGACTGATGATCGAGGCCGCGGCGCTCGCCCGGATCGAGGAGCTGGCCGAGGCCAGCGGCAATGAGGATCGGAGGAGCCAGATGACGATCCGCCAGCAAACGAAGGTACCGGCTACAACGGACGCGGAGCCCCAGCCGAAGGCCGCCACGCGGGCCGCCTGGGCGCTGGGCGACTACCACCGGTTCGCGAAGGAGACGATCTGGGAGCTCGGGGAGCTCCTGGTCCGTGCATGCGGGATCTCGACGGGCCAGCGCGTGCTCGATGTCGCAGCCGGGACGGGCAACACGGCGATCCGCGCCGCCGAGGCGGGGGCTGAGGTCGTGGCCTCGGACCTGACGCCCGAGAACTTCGAGGCGGGCCGCCAGGAAGCCGAGGCCCATGGGGTGGAGCTGGAATGGGTCGAGGCCGACGCCGAGGCGCTCCCCTTCGCGGACGGCGAGTTCGACGTTGTCACCTCCTCGTTCGGCGCGCTCTTCGCCCCCGATCACCGGGCGGTGGCCAACGAGATGGTCCGCGTCTGCCGCCCCGGAGGCACGATCGGGATGCTCAACTTCACGCCCGAGGGCACGTTTGCCGACTTTCTCGACGCGCTCGCGCCCTACATGCCCCCACCCCCGCCGGAGGCGCTGTCGCCGGCCCTGTGGGGCAGCGAGGCACACGTGCGGGAGCTTTTCGGCGACCGGGTGGCGTCGCTGGAGATGACCCGTGGGGATTACGTGGAGAGGGCGGACAGCCCGCGCGAATACCGTGAGTTCTTCAAGCAGACGTTCGGGCCGGTGGTCGGGCTCTATGCGAGCCTCGCCGACAAGCCCGAGCGCGCGGCCGCACTCGACCGGGACTTCCTCGAGTTCGCCAGCCGTACAAACAGCGGACCGCCCGAGGGTCCCGCCGAGTACCCCTACGAGTACCTGCTCGTGATCGCACGCCGGCGCGTCGCCTGACCGCGACATCAACGCGCTGAAGCACGGTCCAAGGAGGAGCACATGGGGAGGAGGGCGTCGAGGTAGTGAAGGACGTCTACCTAGCTTTCGGTCGAGGCGGACTGCCGGCCTGTCGGCAGGGAAGTGGCGCTCGTCGAAGGTGAGGGATGCGGCGACCGCCATGTGTCACCGAGCCGCGGTCCTGACCGAGGACGCAGGCTTCACCAACTTCTCCTCGATCCCGGTCCTCCGCGTGTAGACGCGCCTTTGGGACCTCGAGCTGGAGGGCAGAGTCGCACAGGTCGCCCGGGAGCGTAGGCTGCTCAGGAGGTGTCCGGCAGGCGCGAGCAAGGAGGCATCCCAGGTGTCGTCGGTCACCCGCGACCCCGACAAACTCGACGTCTTCGCCCACGGCGTGGCCAGCGGCGACCCGTTGGCCGAGCGGGTCGTCATCTGGACCCGGTTGACCACGAGCGACCCCGATGTGCAGGTGCGGTGGACCGTCGCCCACGACGAGGCGCTCGACGACGTGGTGGCGACCGGCCGGACCTGGACCGACCGGGAGTGTGATCTCACGGTCAAGGTCGACGTCGACGGCCTGCGGCCGGCCACGACCTACCACTACGCCTTCGAGGCGCTCGGGACCCGGTCGCCGGTGGGCCGCACCCGAACCGCCCCGAAGGGGCCGACGGAGCACCTGCGGCTCGCGTTCGCCTCGTGCGCGAAGTATGCCGACGGCTACTTCAACGTCTACGCGCGCATGGCCGAGCGCGACGTCGACCTCGTCATGCATCTTGGCGACTACTTCTACGAGTACGGCGAGGACGAGCGCTCGCCCGGCCCGTCGATCGGCAGGGCCCACGTGCCCAGGCACGCCTGCAAGACCCTGGAGGACTACCGCACCCGCTACGCCCTGCACCGGCTTGACGACGACTGCCGGCGGCTGCACCAGCGCCACCCCGTCGTCCACGTCTTCGACGACCACGAGTTCGCCGACAACCGCTGGCGCGAGGGCGCGGGCAACCACGACCCCGACGTCGACGGCCCCTGGCAGCGGCGGGCCGCGGCGGCCCTGCGCGCCTGGCACGAGTGGCTGCCCGTGCGGATGCCCGACCCCGACGACCCGGCGCGGATCTACCGGCGGTTCGCGCTGGGCGACCTGGCCGACCTGATCATGATCGACTGCCGCTCCTACCGCGACCGCCAGGCGGGCCCGCCGGTGATGTACGACGTCGGTCGACGGCTGCTCGGCAGGGCCCAGCACGACTGGCTGTGCGCGCGGCTCAGTGATTCCACGGCGGTGTGGAGGCTGGTGGGAAACCAGATCATGATCGGCCAGTGCTACACCAATCTGCTGCCCGAGTGGCTGGGCCCGCCGCTGGCCGAGCTGGGCATCCTCAGCGACGAGCGCCACCGCGCCGATCCGGACCAGTGGGACGGCTATCCGGCGGCCCGGTCACGGCTGTTCTCCCACATCCGCTCGGAGGGGATCCGCGACATCGTGTTCCTGTCCGGGGACGTGCACACCGCCTGGGCCGTGCACCTGCTGGAGGACCCCACCTCCGGGCTGGAGCCCTTGGCCGTGGAGTTCGTCACGCCCAGCGTGACCTCACAGAACCTCAACGAGAAGATCGGCGACGAGCAGCGCACGCGCGGCGGCGACGTGGAGGCGGCCGTTAGGGAGCGCAACCCCCACGTGCGGTGGTGTGAGTTCGACGACCACGGCTACGTGCTGCTGGACGTGACCAGACAGCGGGTCAGAGCCGAGTGGTGGCACGTGGACACGGTCCTCGAGCCCTGCGAGGGGGAGTCGCTGGCGGCCGCCTGGGAGGTCCGTGCGGGCACCGCCCGCCTGTACGAGGGGTAGGAACGCGGCGATGTTGAGCGAAGACAGTCTCCTGTTGGCCGACGAGCCGGTTGAGACGTTCTCGGACTACCTCGCGGCCGGAGGCGGGGAGGGGCTGTCGCGGGCGCTTTCGATGGAGCCCGGCCAGGTGGTGGCCCAGATCGCCCGCTCGGGCCTGCGGGGGCGCGGGGGCGCCGGGTTCCCCACCGGGCGCAAGTGGGCGGCCGTCGTCGAGGCCGCCGGCACGGGGCCCGTGCATCTGGTCTGCAACGCCGCCGAGGGAGAGCCGGCGACCTACAAGGACCGCGTCCTGATGGCCCGCAACCCCTGGCAGCTGCTGGAGGGGGTGCTCATCGCCCGTCACGCGACCGGGGCGGTGGGGTGCTTTGTCGGCGTGAAGGAGCGCTTCTCCCACGAGTGCCGCCGGCTCGTCGAAGCCCGAGACGCGATGGCCGCGGCCGGCTGGATGGACGCCGACGACGTGCGCCTCGTGTTCGGCCCCGACGAGTACCTGTTCGGGGAGGAGTCGGCCATGCTGGAGGTCATCGAGGGCAAGCTGCCGCTGCCCCGCATCCTCCCCCCGTACATGGCCGGGCTGTTCGCCACGATGCAGGACCCCAATCCCACCGTGGTGAACAACTGCGAGACCCTGTCCCACGTCACGCACATCCTGGCCAAGGGCGCCGACTGGTTCCGCCGGCGGGGGACCTCCGAGGCCCCCGGGACGATGCTGTTCACCGTCGTGGGCGACGTCGCCAGCCCCGGCGTGTACGAGCTGCCCCTCGGCGCCCCCATGCGTCTGCTCATCGAGGAGATCGCCGGCGCGAGCGACGTCAAGGCGATCTACGCCGGGACGTCGAACGCGGTCGTGATGCCCGGCCTGCTCGACCTGCCCATGGACTTCGACTCCTTCACCGAGGCCGGCATCGGTCTGGGAAGCGGCGGGTTCGTCGTCTATGACCAGAGTCGCTGCATCGTGCAGGTCACGGCCACGCTGACCCGGTTCCTCGCGGTGGAGTCGTGCGGCCAGTGCCTCGCCTGCAAGCTGGGCAACAGCGAGATCTCCGAGCTGCTGGACAAGCTGGTCAGGGGGGAGGGATCGGCGGGTGACCTCGAGGCCATCGCCAAGCGATGCCGCATCGTCACCGACGGCAATCGCTGCTACCTGCCGGTGGGCACCCAGCTGCTCGTGGGTAGCACGGTGGACGCCTTCGCGGACGAGTTCGCCGCGCGGGTGGGCACTGCCACACCGCCGGAGGTCTTCGTGCCGGTCCCCAAACTGGAGCGCATCGACGAGCAGACCGGTGAGGTGTTCTTCGACGCCGACTACGAGCGCAAGCGCCCCGACTGGTCATACGCGCCGCAGTGAGCCGTCGACCGGGAAGGAGCGGTGATGCAGTCTCGAACCCTGACGATTCGCGGGGTGCCGATGCGCTGGGAGGAGTCCGGCACCGGCGCAGCCGTGGTGCTGCTCCACGGCATCCCCACCAGCCCCGCCCTGTGGCGCCGCGTCGTCCCCCTGATCCGGGAGGGCCGCTGCCTCGCCTTCGAGATGGTCGGCTACGGGGACAGCATCCCGACCGGCCGCGAACGGGACCTTTCCCTCGGCCACCAGACGGACTACCTGCTGGCCTGGCTGGACGCCCTCGACATCGAGCGGGCCGTCCTGGTCGGCCACGACCTGGGAGGCGGCATCGCCCACATCGCCGCGGTCCGCGCCCCGGCCCGGTGTGCGGGGTTGGTGCTAACGAACGCGGTCGGCTACGACTCCTGGCCCATCCCCAGTGTGAGGATGCTGCGCGCCGGCTCGATCGTCCTCCGGCTGCTGCCCGCGCCCACCGTCTACGGGGTGATGGGCTCGCTCATGGTGCGCGGGCACGAGGCTCTGGCCATGGCCCGGGAGTCATTGCGCCTGCATGCCGGGCCGTACCTGCGCCACGACGGCACGGCGGCGTTGGCCCGGCAGGTGTCCTGGCTGCACGCGCGCGACACGCTCGAGGTCGCCGGTCGGATCCGCGAGCTCGACGTGCCCGCGCGGGTGGTCTGGGGCGCCGCCGACCAGTTCCAGAAGGTCGCGTACGGCGAGCGCTTCGCCTGGGACCTGGGGGCGGAGCTGCGACGCATCGAGGGGGGCAGGCACTTCGTGCCCGAAGACCACCCCGAAGCGCTCGCCGCCGCCGTCGACGACGTCCTGCGAGCCGCGTAGCCGGCCCCTCGCTTGTCATCCCGGTTACCGCAGCGGTAACCGGGATGGCAAGCGCCGGGTCGATGCGCCGCTACGACAGCTGGGTCTCCTCTCCGGCGAGGTGACGGGTCACCGGCGTGTTGGGGAACTGGCGCAGTGACCGCTTGAGCTCGGCGAACCCCGGCCAGTGCGCGAGCGTCTCGACCGCCTCCCACAGCCTCACGGCGCTCTGGTCGTCGGGGACCTCGCTGATGACCGGGCCGAAGAAGGCCGGGCCGTCCGGTGGGGCGAATGACAGGATGGGTGTGCCGCCCCCTCCGCCCACTCGCTCGAGCGCCTCGTCGGTCTCGGCGCGCAACGTGCGGTCCCAGACCGGGCCCTGCGCGGCGGCGGCCAGGTCGGTCGACAGTCCGACCTGGGCCAGGATCGTCTCAAGGTCACCCGCCTCGGCGGTGTGCTCCAGCACGGGCTGGAAGTCGTCGCCCCCGGGCGGCTTGGCGTGCCAGACCGCCTGCCCCATCGCGCGGTACAGCCCGCCGAGGACATGCTCCCCGTGCGCGGCGCGGGCCGCGGCGGCGACGCGCAGCATCTCCAGGCCGCGCTGATGGGCCTGCGGGTAGCCCTCGGGCTTCTCGTCGTAGTGGCCTTCGTTGAGGATGCGCAGCGAGATGAACCGCCAGCGAACGTCAATCCCTCTCTGGCGCTGCACAGCGCGCACCCACTCGGATGCCACCCAGCAGAACGGGCACACGGGGTCGAAGAAGAACTCGAGGTCTGCCACCGGCTGCCTTTCCCGTCGGACCAACCCGGCCTTCCGCCGGGGCCTCGAGGGTCCTAGTGTGCCCGGGAGAACTCGGAGAAGGAGGCGGCATGGCGTCGTATGTGATCCTGGCGAACTGGACGGATCAGGGGGTGCGGGCGTTCGGCGACACACTCGAGCGCGCCGAGGCGGTCTCAGGGCTCATGGAGCGGATGGGCGGGCGGATGACGTCGATCCACTGGACGCTCGGCGCCTACGACGTCGTCGTGACGGCGGAGTTCCCCGACGACGAGACGGCCACGGCCGCCGCGCTGAGGATCAGCGCGCAGGGCAACGTGCGCACCACGAGCATGCGGGCGTTCACCCGTGAGGAGATGAGGGGCATCGTCGACAGAGCGTCATGACCGGTGGGCCGGCCAGGGCCCCCACGGGGACCCGGTGATCAGAACGTGACGACGCTGCGCTCTGCGGCCATCTGCGAGAACCCAACCGGATCGGCGAACGAGGCCCCCAGGCGTTCGAGGTCCTGTTGGGTCAGCCCACGGGCGACCGCGCAGGAGCCTCATATGTAACGGGGATCTGAAAGTCCTCGCACTTTCTCGAACAGCTCGGGAAGGGGAGGGAAGCCCACGCCCTTGACCGCCTCGATCATGCCCGGCTTCGCCAGGCTGGCCCCGGCTTCGCCAGGCTGGCCCCCTCCCCGAGCAGCGCGACGCAGCAGTCGATCTCCGCGGTGCCGGCGCCGGTGGCCACCAGGAACGGCATCGAGGCCAGCGTGGGGTCGTCGGTCGCTGCGTCCCGACGTAGAGCAGGGCCCCGGGACAGCCGATGATGACAGGGGCACGTCCATGCCACCGCTGCCGTGGAAGTCTATCGCCGAGCCGGTACCCGATCGTTCATATCTGTTCTTGATCTCGTATCTGCCTTTGAGGCGCCGGCGGATGCTTCTCAAGTTCTTGAGCTATACGGCCAGGATCAGGGCGCAGTTGAAAGAGACCGACGGAGTCGTCGGCTATTCGTTGTTGGCCCATGTTCGGAGGGGCGACTTCTGGACTCTGTCAGCATGGGAGAGCGAGCAAGCACTGGCAGATTTCGTGACAGCTTCCCCTCACGCGGGGGTGATGTCGGCTCTCGTTCCCCACATGGGACAGACGAAGTTCCTGACCTGGACGTCTCGCGGTGACTCTGTCCCCCCGTCCTGGCACGACGCACTCGAGCGGCTGCGGACCCACGACGACGCCCGGGTCGTGTCGACCGGCGTGGAGACCGTCGCGCGCGCGTCCGATGTGCCTGAGGGCGAGATCCGAGCGTTCGAGGTTGAGGGCCACCAGGTCGCGGTGGCCAATGTCCAAGGTGGCTTCTACGCCTTCAACGACGTCTGTACCCACCGCCAATGCCCGCTCCAGGAGGGCACTCTGGAGGGTGCGACTGTTACCTGCGGATGCCACGGGAGCCAGTTCGACGTCCAGACGGGCCAGGTACTGCGCGGACCTGCCCGGGTGCCGGCACCCACATACGAAGTGACGGTGGTCGGCGACGAGCTGCGGATCCGCCCTCGACCGACGTAGACATTCCCTGATCACCCAAGTCGACGCCGGGTCGACCGGCGAGGCCCGCCATCATATGTCCAACACCGACGCCCATCGCCGGCTGCACGACTTCTTCAACCACCGCGACTGGGCGCCCTCGATGAGTTCATGTGCGAGGATGGCGCTTGCCAGCACGTTCCGCGGGGCAGCACATGGACTCGCTGGCGGCATTCGAGGAGTGGCTGGGCGAGTGGACCACGGGCTCCTCAGACGCCCAGGTCGCGTCTAGGCGGCGGCGGCTTCGCTGTTGCCCGGTGACCCCTGTCGACACCGAGGGTGCGCGCCTCTAGGGTCACAGCGCAGGCGAGGGAGAGGGGGCGCCAATGGCGGAAAACGTCTACAACG
Source organism: Actinomycetota bacterium (assembly GCA_030776845.1). Lineage (GTDB taxonomy): Bacteria > Actinomycetota > Nitriliruptoria > Euzebyales > Egibacteraceae > JAHWKQ01. The sequence continues at coordinate 5,370 of JALYGZ010000005.1, read as the reverse complement.
TCGTGGAGTTGGTGGGTACCAGCACCGAATCGTGGGAGAGGGCGGCAGAGGCGGCGGTACGGAGGGCCTCGGAGACGCTGCGGGACCTTCGGGTGGCCGAGGTGGTCAAGCTCGACCTGACCGTCCAAGAGGGTCAGGTCACCAGCTACCGAGCCCGGCTGAAGCTGTCTTTCAAGCACAAGTCCGGCCGGTAGCGTCCGCCCGTCGGGGACGTTTAGAAAGAAGTAGGCGATGGCAAACGGCAGGGCGCAGTCGCTGCGAGTCCCGCTCGAGGAAGCCAAACGTCGGTTCGACGCGGGGGAGGCTGTGATGCTCGACGTCACCGACCGCTTCAAGTACGCCGACGTGCCGGATCAGGTCGCCCGCTCACTGCGCATCGACCCTATGTGGCTCGACCAGTTGCACACCAGACTGCCGGCAGGCAAGGCGGTGCTCGCCTACTGCACCTGACCGCAGGAGGAGACGAGCGCCCGTGCGGCGTCTTTCCTGAGGGAACGAGGGTACGAGGCGCATGCCGTGCGCGGCGGACTGGACGCCTGGCGTGACGCCGGCTACCCCGTCGAGGACAAGAACACGCCGTGAGCCGCGCCGGCCGAGCCGCATGAGGGTGCACTAGCCATGGCGGATAGGGCGGACGTCGTCGTCGTCGGCGGCGGGATCATCGGGTGCGCCGTCGCCTACTACGTCGCCCGGCGCGGCGCGCGGGCGCTGGTGGTGGAGGCCGGTGAGACGGCCGGTGGCGCGTCAGGGGCCAGGGCCGGCATGCTCGCCGCCCAGGGGGAGGCCCACCACCCCGGTCCGCTGCTCGACCTGTTGCTGGAGGGCCGTGCCGAGCACCACAGGCTCGCCGACGACCTGCTGGGCTTCACCGGTCGGGATGTCGGTTACCTCTGGGCGGGCACGCTGCGGGTGGCGACCGACGAGACCTCCCGGGCGGAGCTGTCGGAGGAGCACGCGTGGCAGCGCGGGTGTCGTCTGGACGCCCGCTGGCTGGAGGAGGACGCCCTCCGCGAGCTCGAGCCGGCCCTGTCACCTGACGCGGTGGCCGGCCTGTACTTCCCGCAGGACGGTCAGGTCAACCCGCCGCAGCTGCTGGAGGCGATGCAGGTGGGCATCGCCTCGGCCGGTTCCCGGGTGCGTGAGTACACGCGGGTGACCGGCTTCCTGCGCAGCGGCTCCCGGGTGATCGGCGTGCGGACCACCTCCGGCGACGTGCACGCGGGCACGGTCGTGCTGGCCGCCGGCGTCGACAGCGACCTGCTCGCCTCGGATCTCGACGTCAGCCTGACCCTGAGCCCGGTCAAGGGGGAGTTGGTGACGCTCCGGGCGCGTCCGGCGCCGATCTCGGCCAACGTGTGGGACGCCGAGCGGTTGTACCTGGTCCCCAAGCGCGACGGCCGGGTCATCGTGGGCGCGACCGAGCAGCCGGACGTCCCCGACCCGCGACCGACGCTGGGGGGAGTGAGCCGCCTGGGGCAGGCCGCCATGGGCCTGGTCCCCGGGCTCGCCGACGCCCTGTTCGCCGAGACCTGGGGTGGCCTGCGTCCTGGCACGCCGTCCGGCGAGCCCGTCCTGGGCGCGGTCGACTGGCTGGACGGCTTCCTGCTGGCCACCGGGCACTTCCGCAACGGGGTGCTGCTGTCGGCCGTGACGGGGTCGGCGGTCGGCGCACTGGCGCTCGGCGAGGATCCCCCGGTGGACCTGTCGCCCTTCCGTTACAAAGGCCGGCCAGGCTAGGAGCACGCTAGAAGGACTCGGCCCCGACCGTCTCCAGGTAGCTCGCCCGCCCGGTGTGGGACTGCTGGTCGAACTCGTCGACGCGAAGGCGGACCTTCGTGTCCAACAGCCCCTCGGGGGCCTCGTCGATGTGCAGCACGGTGTCGCCGATGCGGGCGACGGCCTCGCCGCTCTCGTAGCCGGTTACGAACACGGTGATCTCGTCGCCGCCGTCGAAGCGCGGCGTGGCGCTGCGGAAAGACCACCCCTCGAAGACCCTCATATGCGGGTCACCCCCCCTGCCTCCTTGTCCGTGACGTACTCAAGGCCGAAGCCGGTCCACGCCGAGATGATGAAGACCGCGAACAGAAGCCAGCCGTGGAACACATACGGCCAGACGTCGATGGGGCTGACGACCGCCGACGACGTGAACCAGCCGAACTCCTGTGTCAGGGCCTGCATCTCGATGAAGCCGATGAGCACCCCGCCGCTCCACGGGAAGATGTAGCCCATCGCCGACGTGTTGGCGTCGAGGATGTTGGCCCGGCGGTAGCCGTTGATGTTGAAGCGATGGCCGATGCGGGCGATGTAGGGCGCGATGGCGATCTCGGCGGCGGTGTTAATGGTGATCATCGCGTTGATCAGCGCGGTGCCCAGCACCATCGTGAGCTCGGCCCGCCGCAGGCGCGTCGCCAAGGTGTTGAGCAGCCAGTCCTGCATCGCCTGGAAGCCGCCGCCGCGGATCATCACCTGGGCCCCCGCCACGATCAGCAGCACGAGGACGATGAGGGGGAAGAAGCTGATCGCGCCGCTGTAGATGCTGCCGCCGACCTTGACGCTGTCGGTGCCGACGAGTTCGACGAATGGCAGGAAGCTCAGTGACTGCGCGATCGCCGAGTCCTCCGGGGCGCTGAAGACGATCATGTCGCTGACCGCGGCGAGTCGGGCGACGATGTTGATGACGATGGCCGCGATCAGGCCCCACGAGATGGCCTCGATGATGTGGCGGCCGCGGATCGCGGTGACGATGACGACGCCCATCGACAGCAGGTGCAGCAACCCGGCGGGCTCGCTGTTGCGCACGAAGATGCTCTGGGCGTCCTCGGCGATGTCCACGCCGCTCATGATGCTGCCAGCGATGATGTAGCCGATGAGCGCCAGAGACGCCGCGACGGCCGCGTACTTGATCCGGGAAGCGACGACCCCGCCGATGTCGGCCTCCTGGGTGACGGCGCTGACGATGGTCGTGTCGCTGACGGGCGCGAGGTTGTCGCCGAAGATCGCACCGGACAGGATCGCCCCGAACATCAGCACCGGGCTGGCGCCGAGCAGGACCCCCGCCGGATAGAACAAGGCCATGAAGGCGATGGTGGTGCCGTAGCCGGTGCCGATGCCGGTCGCCAGCGTGGCCGCGAGTATGAACGTGATGGCCGGGAACAGCGGGGCCCCGACGCCCAGCGCGTCGGCCGCCCAGACCAGCCCCTCGACGAAGCCGCCGGCCTGCATGGTGCTGGCGAACATGCCGGCCCACAGCCAGGCGACCACGGCGGTGGCGGCCACCGTCTGGGTCATGCCCTGCAGGATCGTGTTCGCGTAATGGGTCCAGTCGCCCTTGACGAACAGCATCCCCACGATGAGCCCGACGAGCATGGCCGCGACCAGCCCGCTGGTGTCCCCGATGCGCAGCAGGGCGCTCTGGAAGATCGCCCAGACCACGAAGATGGCGATCGGCACCGTGCTGGCCCAGACGCCGCCGCGCAACTCGATGCTGGGGCCCTGGGTGCGCTCTCGGGCCTCGGCCAGCTCCTGCTCGACCTCCTGGTCGCCCACGCCCTCCTGGTCGCTGGACACGTCCACCCCTCCCGCAGCAACTGTCAATGGCTATCGGACCAGCGCGGTTGCCCGCGCCCGACCGGACCGCGCCAGGTGACATGGTGACCGGACGGTCGGGATCTCGCAAGCGCCCCTCAGTCCGCCGGCCCGTGAACCTGTGATCGGTGTCAGTGCACCCCGAGACACAGCGAGAAGCCCCGGTGGGTGCCGGGCTTGTGCCCACCGTCGCCGAGGCCCTGATCATGAGCGAGCGGGACGATGTGGTGATGGGCGTAATCCGAGTTGCCGGGGTCGCCGCTGTCGTTGCAGGGCGGAGCGGAGTGAGCCGCTGCCGGTCCGACGCCTGCGCGATGTGACCACCGGGCGGGTGAACGCGCTGATCGCCGGCCTGTTGCACCACGGCGGCGCGCACGGCCAGGGGCTGGCACCCAAGACGGTGCGCAACATCATCGGCAGCTTGCACAAGGCGCTGGCCGACGCGGTGGCCTGGGGGTTGTTGGCCCGCAACCCCGCCGACGCCGCCGCGCTGCCCCGCGCGCCCCGCCCGGACATGCGCGTGTGGACCGGGGCGCAGCTGGCCGCCTTCCTGGCGTCGGTGCGCCACGACCGGTTGTACGCCGGCTGGTTGCTGCTGGCCACCACCGGCATGCGCCGCGCGAGCTGCTGGGGTTGCGCTGGTCCGACGTCGACCTTGACGCCGGGCGCCTGTCGGTCCGCCAGGCCCTGCTGACCATCGACTACACGGTGACGCTGTCCGAGCCCAAGACCCGCCGGGGGCGCCGCTCGCTCCATCTGGACGGGCGCACCGTCGCGGCGCTGCGCGCCCACCGCCAGGCCCAGCTGCACGAGCGTTTGGCGTGGGGACCGTCGTGGGCCGACACCGGGCTGGTGTTCACCCGCCCCGACGGGGCGATGATCCACCCGCAGCGCCTGTCGAAATGGTTCGCCCAGCGCGCCCGCGGGCTGCCGCCCATCCGCCTGCACGACCTGCGCCACAGCTGGGCCACCGCCGCCCCGGCCGCCGGCGTGCATCCGAAAATCGTGTCCGAACGCCTCGGGCACGCCACCGTCAGCATCACCTTGGACACCTACAGCCACGTGCTGCCCGGCATGGACGCCGACGCCGCCGAACTGGTCGCCGCCAGCATCCTGACCTGACTCCACGGGTCAGGGCTTGACCATGACCGGTGCAGCTCGCGCGCCGGCCAGCACCCTGGGGTGGTGCACCCGCGGTATTCCGGGATCGCCGTGGCTGAACTTGTGCGCCGGGGGACCCTCGGGGTCTGTTGTGTCTTGCGGATGGAGGGGCGGCGTGGATGATCGTGATCGTGCGGCCGCTGGTCGCGGGGGGAGGGGTCGACGGTGGCCTATTCGCTTCGGTGCGCCGAGGTTGGCGGTGACTGCCCGGCTGCTTTTACGACCGAGACGCGTGGCGAGCTGTTGCGCCATCTGGAGCTGCACGCCGCCCAGGCGCACCACGACCCGCCGCTGGACAGCCAGACCCGCGCGCAGCTGGAGCGTCGTATGCGGGTGGTGCCAGGCGGCTGACGAGCCCGCGGCGCCCTCCTGAGCCCAGCGACCATTAGTTTAGTTGACTACAGTGCAGGCAATAGCTCTGTGGAAAACCCTGTGCATTACTGTGAATGGTGGGGACAACGGCCCGTAGTATCCCCAAGTATAGGGTGGAATGTCGGTTTGAGGTGCAGACGGATGCGGCCGGCAGACGCGGTTGCCTGCTGACGCTACCCGGCCCGCTGGTACCGCGCCGGGGCGCGGCCCGGGCCGGTGGCGTGCGGGTCGGGGCCGACGTCGGTCAGCGCG
>JALYGZ010000004.1 GCA_030776845.1 Actinomycetota bacterium | reverse complement strand
AGCCATCCCGGGATGTCGCCGGCGATGAACCGCTCGACCTGGGTACGGATGACCTGCTCGTTCGGATGCATCTCTTCCTCCTGTTGTCGGTCTGCTCCACTGCTTCTCGGGGACGCTCGTCGGGGTGGGGTCAGTCTCCGTTCACGCCGAGCTGGGACTTGAAGTTTGCGGCGTCGTAGTAGATCCGTTCGTCGCAGATCCCTTCGACGTCCACGCGGCCGACCCAGCAGACCAGCATCTCCACCCGCCTGCCGGTGGGCGGGATGACGGTCTCAGGTCCGGCTTGCGCTCACCTCGAAAGGACGTCCCGACGCTGCCCGACACTTCAGCACCGCACTGCGTGGATGTCTACCCACTACGTCGGTTCGGTCAGCCTCGAGCGAAGCCTGATCCAGCCCGCGGCGACGCGACGATCCCGATGATCCAGGCAGGCGGGGCGAGGCCTGCTGTGTGGTGGGCCTGGGCCCTCTCGGCGTGTGCGATCCCGCCGACGATGGTTGGGGGCGCTGCCGAACCCCCAGGCGAGCCAGAACGTGGCTGGGATGATTGCGAAGGCGACTCCGACCACGGCAAGCACGAGCCCCACGGCCGTCTGGGTGACGGCAACGGACGGCTGGGTGTCTTCGGTGGAGGCGCGTATCGGCTGCTATCGCAACCGGCGCAGATCCGGCATTACCTGAGGCACCGTTGCGCTGCCATGACGGGTCGTCGAGAGACGCTTCCGCGGAAACACCTGCGGGTCCAGTGACGGTCGCGCTGCCGTCCCGGAACCGGCGGTAGGGGTGATCGCCCAGTCGTCGGCTCGGGTGCGAAAAGTCAAGATTCGCCAGGGCGAACCTTGTGTTCTCGCACCTGCAAGGCCGGGGCTGTCGACCGCCACCTACCCGCAACGCCCTTGTGGCCGCGACCCGAGAGTTGCTGGCGCAGTGACTGACCCCGAGCGTGGAGGAGGCCGCTGGCGCGGCGTCGATCTCGCGCGCCACGGCCTACCGCTACTTCCCCAACCAGCGGGCGTTGCTCGTGGCCGCTCACCCTGAGATTGAAGCGCAGTCGCTGCTCGGCCCCGAACCCCCCGACGACCCGGCCGCGCGACTTGACGCCGTGGTCGAGGCGATCATGCGGATCACCCTTGAGACCGAGCCGGAGCTGCGGACCATGCTGCGCCTCTCACTCGAGGTCGAGCGTCAGGAGGCCGACGAGCTTCTCTTGCGGAAGGGCCGGGCGCATCGTGTGGGTCGAGGATGCGCTGGCCCCGCTGCGCCGGCGAATACCGCAGCCGGAGTTGCGCCGGCCGGTATACACAGTCGCCGCGACGGTCGGAATCGACGTGCTGGTTTGGATGACCGACGTCGCGGGGCTCTCCCGAGAGGATGCTGTCGAGTTGATGCGCTGGTCGGCGCGCGCGCTGCTGCGATCGGCGCTGCGCGGGTAGGCGATCCCAGCTGCGACAAGAAGCGGAGGTCCTGGCCCCCTATGGACGCATCGTCGCACACGGGGCGGGATGCTCACGAGGCCGGCGCGGGGTCGTCACCAGGCCGGCACGGCCGTGTAGCGCCGCCCGCGGGCAGGGTACGGCTGCCCTATCGTCTGGGCGACGGCCCAGGCCCCGGCCGGGACGGCGCAGGAGCAGCGGTGACCGAGGTGGAGCTGACCGAGCGGGAGCAGCGCGTGCTGGAGGCCGTCACGGCCCTGGAGGCGGAGCGCCACGCCGGCTGGCTGAGCCAGATCGCCGAGCGTGTGGGCCACTCCGAGGAGGAGACGCGCCGGGTCCTGTCGCGGCTGCTCGGCGACCTCGACCTCGTCCAGGAGGTGCGCGAGCCACGCGAGGACGAGCCCGATCTCGGCCCACGCTATCGCCCCAAGACCCGACCGTAGGTCCGCTCACACCTCAGGCAGCGTGGGCTCGCGCCGGCGCGCGTACACCAGTACGTCGCCCTCGCGCGTGACCCAGTCTGTCGGTTCGTGAGGGTGCAACCGGCCGTCGTGGTGCAGGTGTGCCACCTGGGCGTCGTGCAGCAACGCGGCGGCGTCGGCCACCAGACGGCGGTGGCAGCGCCACCACACGCTCTCGGCGCACAGCACCGCCGTCCGTCGGTGCGCGGCCTCGGTGAGCACGCGGGTCAGGGCCGCGCGGAACGCCGGTGTGCGCATGTGGTCGGCGTAGCCGCGGAAGCCGGCGTTGCGCAGTCCCGTGTTGGGCGAGCTCGGCGCGGCCGCCCGCCGCCCGCCCAGGCTCTCTTCCCAGCGGTAGTCGACGCCCGCCTCGGGCAGCCACGCGGCCATCGCCTCGCGCCGGAAGTGCGGATGGCGCCGGCTGGCGGGGAAGCGCCGCACGTCCACGACCAGCCGCACGCTGGCGGCCCGCAGGAGAGCGGCCAGCTGTGGCGCCTCCAGCGTGCCATGCCCGACGGTCAGCAGCCGCGCCGCAGGCGCCGTCGCCGTTGCCACCGGGGCCGGCGGCCCGGACTCAGCCGTTGACGCTGCTCATGTCGGGATAGCGGTCGCCGGCGGCGGCGCCGACGGGCATCGCCTCGTCCAGGCGGCGCAGGTCGTCGTCGGTCAGCTCGACGTCGGCGGCTGCGGCGTTCTGCTCCAGGTAGCGGCGGTGCTTGGTGCCGGGGATGACGACGATGTCGTCGCCGCGGTGGAGCACCCAGGCGATCGCCAGCTGGGCGGGCGGGACCCCCTTGGAGTCGGCGAGCCGCCGCACCCGGTTCACCAGCTCGAGGTTGCGCCGGAAGTTCTCACCCTGGAAGCGCGGCGAATTGCGTCGGTAGTCCCCCTCGGGGAAGTCGTCGGGAGAGGAGAACGCGCCGGTCAGGAAGCCGCGGCCCAGCGGGCTGTAGGCGACGAAGCCGATGCCCAGCTCGCGGACGGTCGGCAGGATCTCGTCCTCGCACTCGCGCGACCACAGCGAGTACTCCGTCTGCAGCGCGGCCATGGGATGCGTCGCATGCGCGCGGCGGATCGTGTCGGGCGCCGCCTCCGACAGGCCCAGGTGGCGGACCTTGCCCGCCTGCACGAGCCCGGCCATCGCGCCGACGGTCTCCTCGACCGGCACATCGGGGTCGATCCGGTGCTGGTAGTACAGGTCGACTTCGTCCACGCCCAGGCGCCCCAGCGACGCGTCGCACGCGCGACGGACGTACTCGGGTCGGCCGTTGACCCCGACCCTGGTGCCGTCCTCGCGGCGCTCGTTGCCGAACTTCGTGGCCAGGACGACCTCGTCGCGCCGGCCGGCGATGGCCCGCCCCACCAGTCGCTCGTAGGTGAACGGCCCGTACATGTCGGCCGTGTCGAAGAGGTTGACGCCGATGTCCAGCGCCCGGTGGATCGCCGCCACCGACTCGTCCTCGTCGGGCTCGCCGTAGAACTCCGACATGCCCATGCAGCCCAGGCCGATGGCCGGGACATCCGGGCCCCTGCCCAGGCGCCGTCGTCGCATGTCGCGCCTCCTGTACACGTCGCCGTGCCGCGTGCGTACCCGCGGCGCCGGCGCATGTACCCCCCTCGTCGCCGGGGGTGCGCCGGTCACGGCTACGCTCGTGGTATGCGGTCACGGTCGCGTCTGCGTCGTGCGGCCCTCGGCCTGGCCGCGGCGGCGCTGGCGGCCTGCAGCTCCTCGGCTGAGCCCGGATCCCCGCAGCCGTCGCCGACGGCCGCCTGCGGGCCGGTGCAGCGACCGCCCGTGCAGGCGTTCGGGCACCTCGTCGGCGACGCCGAGCCACCTGTGGCCTACTCGTCGACGCCGCCCACCTCGGGCTGGCACACCTCGGGCGTGCCGTCCATCGAGCCCCGACCGCCGGGCCGACCGCTCACCGAGCCCGAGCAGGTCTCGGTCCTGGAGGCCGGCGGGGTCGTCGTCACCTACCGCGCCCTGCCGCGCGCCGACCGCCGGGCCCTGCACCGATTCGCCGTGCGGCGCTACCCCGGCCGGCTCGCCGTGACGGCCTACGACGAGCTGGCGCCGGGGCGGGTCGTCATGACCGGCTGGGGCGCGCTGCAGCAGTGCGACGGGGTTGACCTCGACGCCGTGGCGGCCTTCGCCGACGCCCACGCCGACGAGGCCCCCTCGCGCCACTGACCCGGAGCTTGTCTCCTGGGTTACCGGAGCGGTAACCGGGATGACAAGCTCCGGTACTCTTCGCAGGCCGTGCGCGGCGACTGGGGAGGCATGCGCGTCTCGCTGTTCATCACCTGCTTCAACGACACGCTGTTCCCTGACACGGGCAAGGCGGTCGTCACGCTGCTGGAGCGCCTCGGTCACACCGTCGACTTCCCGGTCGAGCAGACCTGCTGCGGGCAGATGCACTTCAACACCGGCTACCAGCGGGAGGTCGTGCCGCTGGTCCGACGCTTCGTCGACGCGTTCGCTGGCAGCGAGGCGATCGTGACCCCGTCGGGCTCCTGTGCGGGGATGGTCCGCGACTACTACGGCCGCATGGCCGAGGTCGCCGGGGACGCCGGCCTGGCCGAGGCGGTGGCGCAGCTGTCGCCCCGCGTGCGGGAGCTGTCCGAGCTGCTCGTGGACACCCTCGGCGTCATCGACGTCGGCGCCTACTTCCCGCATCGCGTGACCTACCACCCGACGTGCCACTCGCTGCGCCTGCTCCACGTCGGCGACAAGCCCCTGCGCCTGCTGCAGGCGGTGCGAGGCATCGACCTCGTCGAGCTGCCCGCCGCCGACGAGTGCTGCGGCTTCGGCGGCACCTTCGCGCTGAAGAACGCCGACACGTCGATGGCGATGCTGTCCGACAAGCTGCGGCACGTGCTCGACACGCGCGCCGAGGTGCTCACCGCCGGGGACAACTCCTGTCTGATGCACATCGGCGGGGCCTTGAGCCGCCAGCGCACGGGCATGCGCACCGTGCACCTGGCCGAGATCCTCGCCACCACCGAGAACTGAGGGGACGATGAGCACCGAGGCTGCGGGGTTCCGCCCCGAGCCGTTCCCGGCGGCCGCCCGGGCGGCCCTGGCCGACACCCAGCTGCGCCGCAACCTGGGCAAGGCCACCACCACGATCCGCGCCAAGCGCGGCCAGGTCGTGGGGGAGCTGGAGGACTGGGAGGCACTCAGAGAGGCCGGGCGGGCGCTCAAGGAGCGGGTCCTGCGCCACCTCGACGACTACCTGGAGCAGCTCGAGGAGTCGGTGACGCGTGCCGGCGGCCACGTCCACTGGGCCCGGGACGCCGCGGAGGCCAACCGCATCGTTGCCGACGTCGTCACCGGCCACGGCGAGCGCGAGGTCGTCAAGGTCAAGTCGCTGACCACCGACGAGACCGAGCTGAACGAGGCGCTGGCGGCCGCGGGCGTGTCGGCCTGGGAGACCGACCTGGCCGAGCTCATCGTGCAGCTCGACGAGGACATGTCGTCGCACATCCTGGTGCCGGCGATCCACAAGAACCGGGCGGAGATCCGCGAGCTGTTCCTGCGCACCCTGGACGTCGACGAGCTGACCGACGAGCCCGCCGAGCTCGCCGGCGCCGCCCGGGCCCACCTGCGCCGCAGGTTCCTGTCGGCCAGGGTCGGTGTCAGCGGGGTCAACTTCGCCGTCGCCGACAGCGGCACGGTGTGCGTCGTGGAGTCCGAGGGCAACGGGCGGATGTGCGTCACGCTGCCGGACGTGCTCGTCAGCGTCATGGGCATCGAGAAGATCGTGCCCACCTGGGCCGACCTTGCGGTATTCCTGCAGCTGCTGCCGCGCAGCTCGACGGGCGAGCGCATGAACCCCTACACCTCGTTCTGGACCGGGGTCGCCGACGGCGACGGGCCCCAGGAGTTCCACCTCGTGCTGCTCGACAACGGGCGCACCGACGTGCTGGCCGACCGGATCGGCCGCCAGACGCTGAACTGCATCCGCTGCTCGGCGTGCCTGAACGTCTGCCCGGTCTACGAGCGCACCGGCGGCCACGCCTACCGCTCGGTCTATCCCGGGCCCATCGGGGCCATCCTGACCCCCCAGCTGCAGGGTGTCGACCGGGCGGGGTCGCTGCCGTTCGCCTCCAGCCTGTGCGGCGCGTGCTACGAGGTCTGCCCGGTCAAGATCGACATCCCCCAGGTGCTCGTGCACCTGCGTGCCCGCGTCGTGGAGCATGCGGCCACGACGCGGTCCGTCCCCGGCCCGGAGGCCCTGTCGATGCGCGCACTGGGCTGGGTGTTCGCCGACCGGCGGCGCTACGAGGCGGCGCAGCGGGCCGCCCGGGCGGGCTCGGTCGCCGTCAGCCGCCG
>JALYGZ010000003.1 GCA_030776845.1 Actinomycetota bacterium | reverse complement strand
CCCCCAGCGCCGGCAGCCCGTGGACGACGAGCGCGTCGGCCAGCCAGCGCAGGTGGTGGCGGGCCCGCGCCACCTCGACGTCGGCCACCGCCACGGGCTCCGGGGACGCGCGCTCGAAGGCCCCGGCGGGGTCCAGCCCACCGGCCCCCGCCTGGTCGTCGTCGCCGAAGGCGTTCACGGGGGTGGCCCCCTGCACGACGTCGCCCTGCAACTGGACGTCGAGCGCCAGACCGGGCGGGAGCACCGGCAGGAAGGGGCCGACCCGCAACGACAGCTGGTCCAGGGCGAGCCCGTCGCGGTCGTCGGCGGTCATGGGCATCGGGCGGCCGTACGGCGTGCCGCCCATCATCCCCTCGCCGCCCTGACCGTGCGGGCCGACGCCACGCCACTCGTTCGGTGGCTCGGCCGGCAGGATGCCCTCCTCGGAGGCGCGGTCACCCGACAGCAGGCCGCGGTGACAGGACACGATCGTGGCCACGACGTCACCGTCGGCGCGGACCTCCGTGGCCGCCGGCGGCGCGGCGTCGTCGGGGCCGGAGGCGGGGTCGGCCCACCGCACCGTCGCCCGCGGGTGGGGGACCTGGTCGTGGACCTGGGCCAGCGCCCGGCCCAGCGACGGTGGCACCCGCCCGGCCACCAGCAGCACCGTGGCGTGGCGAGGGGTCGCGACGAGCTCCAGCTCCGGTCGCAGCCGCAGGTCCTGCACGGCCCTGGCGGCGCCTGCTCCCACCGCCGCGAAGACGGGGACGCGCGCCCCCCCGGCGGCCCGGGAGAGAAGCCCTACTGCCACCGGAACGCCCCCTCGCGCCAGGCGTAGAGGACGCCGAGCGCCAGGATCGCCAGGAACATGCCCATCTCCGCCAGCGCCGTGACGCCCTCCTCAACGTAGACCACGGCCCATGGGTACATGAACATCATCTCCATCTCGAAGGCGATGAACAGCAGCGTCATCGGGTAGTAGCGGGCGTGGTAACGGCCCCACGCGTGCGTCTCCGGCTGCATGCCCCCCAGGAACGGCACCAGCTCCGGAGGCGGCACCTGGTCGGCGCCGCGGCCGGGACCCGCCGCGCGGGCCATGAGGATCGCCGCCATGCCGGCGACCGCGACGGTCAGCGCGGTGCCCAGGGTTGGGTACAGGCCCATGCGGCCACCTCCTGTCCTCGTGCCGCGCTCGGGCCGGATCTCTCGCGGTCACCGTAGTGAACCGGGGCATATCCGCAAACCCGTACGGGTGTATCATTTATTCTGGCGGTCGGCAGCTCGTTCCCATCAGGCCGCCGCTCAGGGATAGGATCGGGCGGTGTCGAGCGATCCGGTTGCCCGCTGTGTCGCGGTCGCCCCCGGTGTGACCATCCCCTACGTCGACCGGGGTGAGACCACCCGTAACGCGGTCGTACTGGTCCACGGGCTGGGGGACTCGCTGCGGTCCCACGAGCCGGTTCTGGCGCGACTGCCCGACGATGTGCGCGCGTTGGTGCCCTCCCTACGGGGGCACGGCGACGCCGACCGTCCCCACGACGGGTACAGCCACGGTGACCACGTGCGGGACATCGCGACCCTGCTCGACGACGCGGGTGTCGACCGGGCGGTGATCGCGGGCCACTCGTCGGGAAGCCAGATCGCCCAGCTGTTCGCGGTCACCTCCCCGCAGCGGACCCACGGCCTGGTCCTGATCGGCGCGCCCGGACCGCGCCCCGACCCGGGCGGCGCGGCCCGGATGACGTCCGAGATCGCGGCCCTAAGGGACCCGATCGACGACGCGTGGCTGGGCGAGCTCGCCGAGAGCACCGTCGCGGGACCCGTCCCCCACCCGTTCATGGAGATCGTGCTCGCCGAGGCCCGCAAGGTGCCGGCACGCGTGTACCAGGCCGCCTGGCCCCACATCCGCGACTTCAACCTGTCCCCCCGGCTGGACCGCATCCAGTCCCCGACGCTCATCGTCTGGGGTGACCAGGACCGCGTCCCCGTGGCCACGCGACACGCCCAACAGCAACTCGTCGACGCCATCCCGGACGCGCGGCTGACCATCTACCGGGGCGCCGGCCACAGCCCGCACTGGGAACAGCCGGAACGCTTCGCCGCAGACCTGGCGTCCTTCGTCCGCGGCCTCCCCGCCTGAGCGGCTCCGCGTGCATGCCGGAACCGAGAGAGGCGGATCCCCCGCAGGGGAGCCGGCCGTGGCCTGGTGGGAGGACTTCTTCGACGAGTCCTACGTACAGATCTGGACCGCCTCGGGGGCCTTCGAAGGCACCGACCAGGAGGTGGACGGGCTCGTCCAACTGCTCGGGCTGGCGCCCGGGGCCGCCATCCTCGACGTCGCCTGCGGCTTCGGGCGCATCGCGGGCCCGCTGCACCAGCGCGGCTACCGGATCACCGGGATCGATCTCTCCGAGCCGCAGCTCCGTCTCGCGGAGGAGCGCAACCCCGGCCCGACGTACCTGCGAGCCGACATGCGTCGGCCACCCGCCGGACCCTTCGACGCGGTTCTCAACGTGTTCAGCAGCTTCGGCTACTTCGACGATCCCGCGCAGGACGCCGCGGCGCTGCGGGCCTGGCGTGGCGTGCTGCGCCCGGGCGGCGCCCTCGTCATGACGCTGATGCACCGCGACCGTGTCGCCTACCTGCAGGCGCAGCCACGGGAGGTGCGGGGCCCCGTGCGGGAGGAGGGCGAGACCGACTGGGTGAAAGGTGTGCGCACCGCCACGGTCACCTACCGCGACACGGCCAAGAACTTCCGGGTGCGCCTGTACACGGTCACCGAGCTGGTCGGCCTGTTGCGCGGGGCGGGATTCGGGCAGGTCGCGGCCTATGGCGACCTGTGGCACACACCGGTATCGCCCGCCACCCGCCTGGTGCTCCACGCCATCGCCTAGGCCGTGATCGCCCGTGACCGAGTGCACTCGCCTCGGCGCTCCGGTTCAGCAGCAGCGGTCATCGCGGCAGCCCTCGGGGCAACAGGGGTCCATGGGTCACCTCCTTCCAGCCGGGGGCTTCACGGCCCGCACGATCGCGCCGTGGATCCCGTCGGTGATCTCGTGGGTGAACGTCACCTCGGCGTCGGCCAGACCGGCGGCGCGCAGCCCGCCGAGGTACTGGCCGGTGGACAGCGCCCCAGCGATGCAGCCGGCGTGGTCGCCGCGGGCGGCCCGCTCGGCGGGGCTGAGGCGGTCCTCGGCGACGACGTCGGTCAGGCCGACGCGTCCCCCGGGGCGCAGGACCCGGGCGACCTCGGCGAGCACGGCCGGCTTGTCGGGGGACAGGTTGACGACGCAGTTGGAGATGACCACGTCGACCGAGGCGTCCACCAGCGGCAGGGCCTCGATGTGGCCCTTGAGGAAGGTGACGTTCGTCGCACCAGCGGCGGCCGCGTTGCGTTCGGCCAGAGCGAGCATCTCGTCGGTCATGTCCAGCCCGTAGACGTGGCCGCTCGGACCGACCCGTCGGGCCGACAGCAACACGTCGATGCCGCCCCCGGACCCCAGATCGAGGACGATGTCGCCCTCCCCCAGGTCGGCGACGGCCACCGGGTTGCCGCACCCCAGGCTGGCCACGGCCGCCCCGGCGGGCAGTCCGCCGATGTCCTCGGCGTCGTACAGGCCGACCCCGAACGCGCCCTGCTCGGAGGCGTCGCAGCAGGGCGCCCCGCGGTCGAGGGTCCGGGCCAGGTCGGCGTAGCGGGAGCGGACCTGCTGGTGACCCGTCGTGCTCACGGTCGTCGCCTCCTCAGGTGAGACTCATCCACATCGGTCGATATCCAAGTATGCCGTCAAATCGACGTGTGTCAATGAGATCGACGTGCGATGATGGATGGCATGTCGACGATGCCGATCCAGGCCTGCTGCCCGCCCCTGCTGGCGTCACCGCTCGCCGCGGACGAGGCCGAGCAGCTCGCGGCGGGGTTCAAGGTGCTCAGCGACCCGGCCCGGCTCCAGCTGCTGTCGCTCATGGCGGCGCAGCCGGACGGCGCGTGCACCTGCGATCTGACCGGGCCGGTCGCCCTGGCCCAGCCGACGGTCTCCCATCACCTGAAGATGCTGCTGGCGGCGGGGCTGGTGAACCGCGAGCGGCGGGGCCAGTACACCTACTACCGCGTCAACCCCGACCGGCTCGCGATCCTGCGGGCGGCCCTGGAGCCGTCCTGACTTCGCGCCTCAGGTGCCCGACAGCGCGGACCAGCCCCCGTCCGAGGCGATGACCTGGCCGGTCACCCAGGCGGCCTCGTCGCTGACCAGCCAGGCGACCAACCGGGCGGTGTCCGCCGGCGCGCCCCAGCGGCCGGCCGGCATCAGCGAGGCGACGCGCTCGCGCAGGTCGTCCTCCGCGTAGCCCGTGTCGTTCGGCCCCGGGTTCACGCAGTTCACCGTGATCCCGCGGGGCGCCAGGTGGACGGCCAGGCTCGCCGTGACCTGGTGCAGGGCGCCCTTCGACGCGGCGTAGGGCAGCTCGTCGGGCATCGCCCCGTGATACTGGCCGGAGGTGAACAGGACGACGCGGCCGGTCCGGCCATCGTGGTGCCGGGCGAACTCGCGAACCAGCAGCAACGTCGCCCGCGTGTTCACGGCATGGCTGAGGTCGAGCTCCTCGGCGGTCAGCGCCTCCAGGGACTGCATGCCGGACCTGGCGTGGTTGGCCACGACCACGTCCAGGCGTCCGAACGCCTCCAGAGCCGCATCCACGACGCGACCGGGGGCGGTTGGGTCGACGAAGTCGCCCGCCACCTTGATGGCCTCCGTGCCTGCGGCCCGCAACTCGTCGATCAGCGCGGCCGGGCCGCCGACGTCCTCACCCCAGGGCTGGGCGGCATCGTGCGGCGACCACGTGTGGAGCACGATCCGGGCCCCGTCGCCGGCCAGGCGTCGGGCGATCGCCGCGCCGATCGCCCCCCGGCGGCTGGCGCCGGTCACCAGCGCGACCCGTCCGGCGAGCGGGCGCTCAGCCATGGAGCCGTGGTCCTGTCATGCCGCCACCGTGCCCCAGGAGTACGTGGGCTTGTGGAGCCTACGCGCTGCCGCCCCTGTCAGGTGGCACGGAACCACTCGAGGACGGAGCGGTCCACGCGCACGCCCAGCCCAGGGGCGTCCGGGACGTCCAGCCAGCCGTCGCGGGGGCGCAGGTCGTCGGTCATCATGGCGTCGCGGATCGGGTGCGGCGAGCAGTCATACTCGAACACCGGCTCGCCGAACAGCGGCGTCGGGTCCACCGTCGCCAGCGTCGACGGCAGCGTCGCCGCGAAGTGCAGCGCCGCGGCAACCGCCAGCGGCGTGCCCCACACGTGCGGGAACACTCGCACGTGGAACGCGCGGGCCAGCGCCGCGACGCGACGGGCCTCGGCCAGCCCGCCGCAGTTGGCGACGTCGGGCTGCAGGATGTCGACCGCCCGACGGGCGACGACCTCGCGGAAGGCGTCGAGTCCCCCGAGGTGCTCGCCGCCCGCGACGGGCATCCCCACCGCCGCCCTGACCTCTGCGTACCCGGCCAGGTCGTCGCGGGCGACGGGCTCTTCGAACCACGCCACGTCCAGGGCCTTCAGGGCCCGGCCCACCCGGACCGCGGTGCCGACGTCGTAGGCGCCGTTGGCGTCGGCCATGAGCGCGACGTGGGGGCCGATGGCGCCGCGGATGCGCTCAGCCTCGCGCACGTCACGGTCGGGCGCGAGGCCCCCGACCTTCATCTTCATCGCCGGGAACCCCCGCTCGGCGTAGCCGCGCGCCTCCCGCTCGCGCGCCGCCGAGGGGTCGGGCGCGGTCGGGTAGTAGTACAGCCCCGTCGCATACGCCCGGACCCGCTGTCTGACCCGGCCTCCCAGCAGCGCCCAGACCGGGCGCCCCGTGGCCTGGCCCATGAGGTCCCACAGCGCCGTCTCCAGACCGCTGAACGCCTGCAGCGCCAGTCCCCCTCTGGTCCAGCCGGCCCGGTCGAAGGTGCGCTCCACCCGCTGCCACAGCCCGGCGAGGTCGAAGGGGTCCACGCCCACCGCGAGCGGGCCCAGGACCTCCTCGACGAACCGGCGTCCGGTGTCGGGCACCGTCCCCGAGCCCGACTCGCCCCAGCCGACCAGGCCGTCGTCGGTCTTCACCTCCACGAGCAGCGCCTGGCGGGTGGCCGTGGCGTGGAGGGACCAGCCGAACGGCGCGTGCAGCTCCGCGCGCAGGTGGTGGGCCCGGACATCGGTGACGTGCACGTCGGCCTCCCGGATCGAGCGAGCTCCGGCCGGCCCGCAATATACCCAGGCACCAACCCCCTAGCTGGGCGACATACATAGGTATGATGCTGCAAGTGGAGGGCGTAGCGGTGTGGCGGCGGCTGGTGTGGGCATTGGTGGTCTGCCTGGCGCCGACCGCCTGCGCCGACATCGGGTCCGCCGGCGCCGCGCCGAGGACACTGCCGGTATTCGCCGCGTCGTCGCTGGCCCAGGCGTTCGGACAGGTCGAGCGGGCCTTCGAGGCCGAGCGGGCCGACGTCGACGTCGTCGTGAACGCCGCCGGCAGCTCGACGCTGGCGGCGCAGATCCTCCAAGGGGCGCCGGCGGCCGTGTTCGCCTCCGCCGACTGGGCGCAGATGCGCGTGGTCGCCGACGCCGGGCTCGTCGCCGGGCGCGCCCGCCCGTTCGCCCGCAACGTGCTCGCCATCGCCGTGCGACCGGGC
>JALYGZ010000002.1 GCA_030776845.1 Actinomycetota bacterium | reverse complement strand
GCCCACATCTTCCACCACTTCGTCTGCACCGACAACGAGTTCGCTGCCCTGGATGCGGACTACCTCGACCGGCAAGCACGTCTCTTCCCGCTCCTGATGCAGGAGATCCAGCAAGGCATGTCAGACGAGGGGACCCAGCCAACCGACCCTCAGGTGCTCGGGCAGATCGATGCGCCGGTTCTGGTCCTGCTCGCCCAGCGAACCCGGCTGTCCACATGGTTCTCCGATTCGGCGAAGCATGTCGCCCAGCACCTCGCCGACCCGCACGTCCGCGAACTACCTGACGTCGGGCACTTTGCCCCGCTGGTCGCACCCGAGCCCGTCGCCAAGGAACTGATCTCCTTCCTCGAGTCGGTCCGGCAACCGGGATGACCGGGCTTGGCACACCGCGACGGCATCTCCTGAGACAGGAGGACGGTAGAACCGCCGTGTGAGCCCGCTACGGGGAGTGCCGCCGTGGAACTGATGCGGTCCAACCGCGATTGGGACCGACGCGGCCCAACCGCCGTTGGAGCGAACTCGGCAGGGCCTGTCCCCGTCACGGCGAGTAATCGAAGGTCGATCAAGACGGGCCCCGAACCCGCGGCTCAAGAAAGTTGGGTTATCCCCGGCTACCCGGAGGGCAGGTGAGCCGAAAGAGCTAGCTGGCCTGCCGTCTCCGGAGCCTGCGCCGGGCTACGAAAGCACAAGTTCGTCCTGACGAACCTTACGGACCCGGTCCCGACTCGGCTCAGAAGGAGGAGGGAGCCCAGCGTCGTCACCCGGTACGCAGGCGCGCACGTGGTCAGCCCGGCTGATGCTAACGGTCTTGCTAACGAACCCCACACGACCCGTCACCACGCGGCGTCATCCGCCTCGATTGGGCGCCGGTCTCCGCGCAGGTCAGCGGCATCGTCCGTCAGCGGACGACACCAGCCCGGAGGGCGGGGCTGAGTCTTGAAAACTCGTGAGCGCCCCTGGCGCTCCGTGGGTTCCAATCCCACCGCCTCCGCCCCCCTCCCCCTGGCTCGAGTGATCCCGCCGGGTTGGTCGCCCCGAGAAGTACGGTCGCCGGATACAGCCAGCTGGGGCGAGGTCAAACGCCGAGGGCGGCCCGGCCAGCTACCGAGGGGTCGTCGGCGCGGTCGACCTGGCTTCCTGCAACCGCCGGCCCAACTCGACCAACTGGTAAGCGCTGGTGGCCTCCCGCAACCGCGGGAGGAACTCGTTTTCCTCTTCCGCGACGTGGTGGCGCACGTCGGCAATGAGCTGAGCGACCGTTGAGTCGAACTCGGGGGCGTCGGCGCTCATCTGCTGCAGCGAGGACAGCAGCTGTTTGGCCTCCTGGTGCTCCTCGAGGCCCTCGTCGGCCATCTCGCTTCCCTCCGGCGCCGCTTGACGCAGGAAGGGATACAGCTCCTGCTCCTCGATGGCGGCGTGGACGGACAGCTCCTCGATGATCGTGTCCACTGTCCGGCGCTTTTCCCCCGTCTGGCCGGCGCCGAGCTGCTCGAAGCCCTCGAACAGCTCCTCGACCGTGCGGTGATCGCCGATCAGCAGGCTGATGGCATCCTGTCCCTCCGTCTCGCTTGGACCGGCTGCCCCCTGTGGGCGAGCGCGGCCGGAGTCGCTGACGCCCGCGTCTTTCATTGCGGCCGTGACCGCGTTGGGTCCGTCGAACGACTCCTTTCTCAGCGACCGCAGCGCCTCCAGGATCTCCTGAGGCGCGTCGTTGTTGCGGGCGAGCTCGACCAGCTCCTCGCGGCTCATCGGGTAGTCCGCGCCTTTCAGGAACTTCTGAGCCCGAATGGGGTTGACCTCGGTCATCTGCGCCTCCTGGTTCCTGCGGGGGCCACCCACTACCCTCGCCGCCGGCCAAGCGAACCTCGGGCACAGATGGGCGAGGACCTCGCTCTTGCGGGCTTGTCAGTTGCCACCTCTGGCAAAGAACGCCCGGTAGGCAAGCCGCCACCGGTGGTCATGAGCACCAGCATCCCGAGGAATCCGGGCCAAGACGCCTGGCCAGGAATCTGCGTGTTGCCGTGGGGATCGCAGAACCCGACCGTCTCGCCACCATTGCGGGCGATGACGAGGACCGGGCCACCGGAGTCGCCGTGCAGGCGAAGAGGCCGCTCATGACGCTGGGGGCTTCATCCCAGATCCACTCCGCCCGAGGGAGACGACCTCGGCCCCGAAGCGCACGAGCGGGACATCGCGCAGCGGGGACAGGCGTTCGGCCAGGGCGACACCGGCCGGTCACGGAGGACGGCAGGGGCAGCGCGAGGTCATCTAGCGGGTGTCGGAGCACTTCGGCCCCCGGGGTCTCGGCCAGCATCTGGGGGATGGGTCCGGCCAGGACGGGTGACGGGCGCGCAGGTCGGTCCATGTGCTCGGTGGTACCCGCGCCGGCGAGACAGCCGTAGGCGCCGCCCCTGGGTCCGGCGAAGATTTCCCCCGACCGGGCCTGTGCGCGAGTATCGGCGCCATGAGGCGGGTGGTCCTGGGGTGTGTGGTGCTGCTGCTCGCCGTCGGCGTCGCCACAGCCGACGCCCCGTCCCGGGCCGAGCCGACCCGTCCCGGCCCCGACACCCGCGTCGTCGTCGCGGAAGGGTCCGCTGGGACGAGCGCGCGCTCGCCGGGCCCAGGGTCACCGCGTCTCACGGTGACGGCGGGGCTGGGCGTCGCGCTCGCGGGGCTGATGGCGGGCACCGTCAACACCATCGCCGGCTCGGGCACACTGGTGTCCTTCCCGGCGCTGCTGGCGGTCGGCTTCCCGCCGCTCGTCGCGAACGTGTCGAACTCCGTGGGGCTGGTTCCCGGGTCGGTCAGCGGGGCGGTGGCGTACCGCCGCGAGCTGTCCGGGCAGCGGGCGCGCGGGCTGCGCCTGGCCGGACCGGCCTTCCTGGGGGGGCTCGCCGGGGCCGCGCTGCTGCTCGCTCTGCCGCCGGGCGTCTTCGAGGCGGTCGTGCCCGCCCTCGTCGCGATCTCCAGCATCCTGGTCCTGGCTCAGCCCCGGCTCCGTCGCTACCTGCAAGCCGGGGAGGGGACCGCCCGCGGCGGTGTAGCGCTGACGGTCAGCGTCTTCCTCACCTCCGTCTACGGCGGCTACTTCGGGGCAGCGCAGGGCGTCCTGCTGCTCGGAGTCCTCGGACTGCTGCTGGGAGACAACCTGCAGCGTCTCAACGCGATGAAGAACGTGCTCGCCGCGACCGTCAACGGCGTGGCCGGTGGCGTCTACCTGCTGTTGGCGCCGGTCGCCTGGCCTGCGGCGCTCGTGCTGGCGGCCTCCAGCATCGTCGGCGGTCAGGTGGGAGGGCACGTGGGACGGCGCATCCCCGAGACCGGCCTGCGGGTCGTGGTCGGGGCCGTCGGCCTGGGCGCCGCCGTGTGGCTTCAGCTGTCCGGGGGGTAGGCGTGGGCGCGGGAGCCGACCGGCGCCGGCCCGGCGCTTGTCACGGTGGTTACCGCCCGGGTAACCCAGGTGACAAGCTCGCCGGAGGCGGGGGTAGTCTGTCGGGGCCGCTGTGAGAGGCGCGTCATGGACAAGGTCGTCGACGTGACCGTCGAGGTGCCCAAGGGATCCCGCAACAAGTACGAGTTGGACCACGACAGCCATCGCTTCGCCCTGGACCGCATGCTGTTCTCTGCGATGCACTACCCGGGCGACTACGGGTTCGTGGAGGAGACGCTCGCAGAGGACGGAGACCCCCTCGACGCCCTGGTGATCCTGGGCGAGCCGACCTTCCCGGGCTGTGTCATCGGCACCCGGATCGTCGGGATCTTCCACATGACCGACGAGAAGGGCCCTGATGACACGATCATCGGCGTGCCCGACTCCGACCCGCGCTGGACCCACGTCCACGACGTGGACGACCTGCCCCAGCATCTCCTCGACGAGGTCGAGCACTTCTTCGCCGTCTACAAGGACCTGGAGAGCAAGGAGGTCGCCACCCGGGGGTTCAGCGCCCGCGAGGCGGCGCTCGCCGAGCTGTGGCGGTCCCAGCGGCGCTTCCAGCCCCAGGAGGCCGGTGCATGAGCGGCACGGGCAGGCAGGGCCCCGGACGGCGCGCGGTGGCGGTCGTGGTCGGGGCCGTGCTCGTCGTGATGTGGCAGGCCCTGGCGCCCGGCTACAGCGACGAGGCGCCGGTCGCCGAGGTTCCCGCCGTGTGCGAGTCGCCGGCCCGGGAGACGGCGGACACGCGCCGGGCCGACCTGCTCACGGGCCTGCGCTACATGTCCGGCTTCGACTACGGGGACTCGGGCTGGGCCCGCGGGTCCTGCCCGCCCGGCGACTGAGCTACCCGGTCGCCGGCGGTGAGCCCGCGGGCTCACGAGGGCCGGTCAGCTCCTGGTCCAGGACGCGGACCAGCCGCGGCTCGGAATCCCCGGGCGTGGACCGCTCCAGCTCAAGGCGGGCCGTGCGGCCGTCCGTACGCAGGGTCGCGACCTGGTTGTTGAACCAGGGGCCGTGGGTGATCCGCCAGTCGATCGGCGGCGGTCGCCACCCCGCGGCGCGGGCGAGCAGGCCGTTCATCACCTCGGAGGTCCTGGTCATGCTGAACGAGTGGACCCGCCGCACGAGCGGCTCCAGCGGGTTGCGCAGCGGCGAACAGACCGCCTGGTGGACGCGGCTGGACACGCGGCCGTCGGGGAAGGACGCCTCCGCCAGGTAGGCGTGGTGCACGTCGCCGGACAGCAGCACGATCGACGCCGGCGCCGTCCCACGCCGGCCGCTGGCCACGGACCGCAGCATGAGCGCCAGTCGCCGGAACGACCGGCCGAAGGCCGCCCAGTGCTCCAGGTCGGCCGCCTGGCGGATGCGCTCGCCCACCCGGGCGGCCAGACCGCCCCATGCCCCGTCGCACACCGCCTCGTTCCAGGCCTCCAGGTTGTGGGTCCCGTGACCGAGCAGGTACGGCAGGCTGGTGCCGACGAGCAGGTGGTCCACGTCACCGGTCAGCTGGTCGTCGACCCAACCCCACTCCTGCTCGTCGAGCATGTCCCGACGCTCGCCGAGCACCCGGCCGCAGCGGGAGTCGATGACGACCAGTCGCACGCCGCCGAAGTCGCGGCGGTAGCTCCAGCGGGTGCTGGCGGGCTCCCGGTCGGCGCGGGCGGCGAACTCCCGCAGGATCGGACCTGCATCGTCGGCCTGCTGCAGGCGGGCCAGCAGGCCGACGGCGACGTGCTCGGACGGCGACAGGTTGCCCAGGTGCTGGTACAGCCAGTACGCCATGAGCCCGCCGACGATGAGCTCCTGCCACCACGGCTGGGCGCGCATCCGGGCGACCCACGCCGCGGAGGTGTTCCAGTCGTCGCGGATGTCGTGGTCGTCGAAGATCATCGACGTCGACACGGTCGACAGCAGCCAGCGGATCACCGGGTCGCGCCAGGACTCGGCATACAGCCGGGTGTACTCCTCGAAGTTGGCGATGCTGTACTCGGGCGGCCGGCCCGGCTGGCGCTGGGCGGCGACGAACTTGCGGGTGGCCGGTGACGGCTCGTCGGCGTACACCTGGTCGCCGAGCAGCAGCAGCGCGTCCGGCCAGTGCTCGGACGGCCGGCCCATCATGCGCCACGCGTAGGCGCCCAGCGCGTCGATCCCCCGCCCCCGCTCGTCCTCGTCGCGCGTCAGCGTGTAGGGGGGGTGATGGGGCGCCGCATCGCGACAGGAGCCGAACGTCAGGGTGAACGACCGGGCGGGCCCGACGGTCCGGATCACGCTGGGCGGGAAGTCCGAGCCGCGCTCGGGCCAGACCACCTCCCCGTCGAGGGCGACCTCGTAGGGGTGCGACTCGCCGGAGCCGAGCCCGTCGACCACCACCAAGGCGTAGTGGTGGCCCTCGACATGGAAGGTGCGGGCCCGCCGGCCCAGCACGTCGACCTCGCAGGCCGCGTCGGTCTCCACCCACACGGTCGCCTCCGTCTCGGAGACATAGCGCAGGCAGGGCCCGAGGACGAGGTTCGCCACCGCCGGAGGCTACCCCAGGGCGTCGAGGGCCAGCGCGGCCGCCCCGACCATTCCGGAGTCGTCGCCCAGCTCGGCGACCGCCACCCTCAGCGGCTTGTCGGCGACCAGCAGGTGCGCCCGCGTCGCCGCCAGGACCCGTCCGGTCAGCCGCTCCCCGAAGCGCTCGGTGAGCCCGCCGCCCAGCACCACCGTGTCGAGGTCCAGCAGGTTGACGGCGGCGGCGACGCCCGCCCCCACGGCGGCCACGGCCTCGCCGAAGACGGCGACGGCCAGCGGGTCCTCGCCGTCGAGCGCCCGTGACCACACCTTCGCCGTGAGCCGTTCCTTGCCGGCGTCGGCGGCGATGTCCAGCATCGCGGTGGGCCGTCCCGCCCCCGCGGCCAGCCGCACGGTGCGCTCCATCGACGCCCGCCCCGCGTAGGCCTCGACACAGCCGCGCAGGCCGCAGCCGCACTGCGCGCCGTCGAGGCGGACCGGCACATGCCCCAGCTCCCCGGCGGCCCCCGACGCGCCGCGGTAGGGACGGCCGTCCAGGACGAGTCCGCCCCCCACCCCGGTGCCCAGCCACACCCCCAGCAGGTGGTCCGAGCCCCGCCCGGCGCCGGCCCGCCACTCGCCCACCGTGCCTGCGGTGGCGTCGTTCTCGACCTCGACCGGCAGGCCCAGCGAGTCGCGCAGCCGCCGCGCGAGGGGCACCGCCTCGCCCCAGCCGGGCAGGTTGGGGGCGGTGAGGACCATGCCGTCGCTGACGGGTCCGGGCGCGCCCACCCCGACGGCGGCGACGTCGGCATCCAGGGCCTGCACCGCGGCGACGATCGCGTCGACGACGGGGTCCGGGCCCCGCGGTGTGGGCACCTTGGCGTCGTCCACGACCCGGAAGTCGTCGTCGACCAGCCCGACGGTGATGTTGGTGCCGCCCAGGTCGACGCCCGCGACGCGGGTCATCGTGGGCCACCGTGTTCGGCCCCGTCGCCGAGCCGCTCGCGGCCCACGTAGGGCCGCAGGACGTCGGGGACGCTCACCGTGCCGTCCGCGCGCTGGTGGGTCTCCAGCAGCGCGATTATGGTCCGGCCGACCGCGCAGGCCGTGCCGTTCAAGGTGTGAACCATCGCCGTGTCGCCCTTCGGTGTGCGGTACCGGCAGCGCAGCCGCCGGGCCTGGTAGTCGGTGCAGTTCGACGCGCTGGTCAGCTCCCGGTAGGCGTCCTGGCCGGGCAGCCACACCTCGCAGTCGTACTTGCGGGCGGCGGCGTCGCCCAGGTCGCCGGCGGCGATGTCGACGACCCGCCCGTGCAGCTCCAGCGCAGAGAGGATCTCGACCTGCAGCTGTCGCAGCCACTCGTGCTCGGACTCGCTGCCGTCGGGGTGGGTGAACGAGAACATCTCGACCTTGTCGAACTGGTGCACCCGGAAGATGCCGCGGGTGTCCTTGCCGTAGGTACCCGCCTCGCGGCGGAAGCAGGTGGAGAAGCCCGCATAGCGCAACGGCAGGTCCTCCAGCGCCAGGATCTCGTCCATGTGCATGGCCGCCAGCGGCACCTCGCTGGTCCCGACCAGGTACAGGTCGTCGTGTGGCACGCGGTAGAGCTGGTCGGCCCCGCCGGGCAGGAAGGCGGTCCCGAACAGGGCCTCCTCGCGGGTCAGCACCGGGGGCACGACGGGGCTGAACCCCGCCGCCGCCAGCCGGTCCAGCGCGAAGCGCACGAGCGCGAGCTCCAGCCAGACCGCGTCACCCCGCAGGTAGGCGAAGCGGCTGCCGGAGACCTTCACCGCGCGCGGGATGTCGATGAGGTCCAGGTCCTCGCCGATCTCGACGTGGTCGCGCACCGGGAAGTCCAGTCGGGGCGGCTGCCCGAAGCGCCCCACCTCGACGGCGTCCTCCTCGCTGACGCCGTCGGGGACCGCCGGGTGCGGCAGGTTGGGGATGCGGGCCAGCGCATCGGACAGGCGCTGCTCCGCCTCCGCCTGAGCCGGCTCCAGCTTGCCCAGCTCCGCGGAGACCTGGCGCACCTCGTCGATCAGCCCGGGGCGCTCGTCGGGGGAGGCCGCGCCGATCTGACGAGAGCGCTGGCGCTGCCGGGCGCGCAGCTCGTCGCCGCGGGTGACCAGCGCCCGGCGTTCCTCGTCGAGCCGGCGCAGGGCCTCCACAGCCT
>JALYGZ010000001.1 GCA_030776845.1 Actinomycetota bacterium | reverse complement strand
CACCTCGTGCGCGCCGGCGTCGCCGACGCCGGGCGCACGGTGCTGGCCGGGGCGTCGTGGGGCGGCTACCTGACGCTGATGGGACTGGGCACGCAGCCGGACGCCTGGGCGGCCGGCGTCGCGGTCGTCCCGGTCGCCGACTACCCGGCCGCGTATGAGGACGAGAGCCCGGCGCTGCGCGAGCTCGACCGGGCGCTGTTCGGCGGCGGGCCCGCGGAGCGCCCGGAGCTGTACCTCGCCCGCTCCCCGCTGACCCACGTCGGCTCGGTGCGGGCGCCCCTGCTGATCGTCGTCGGCCGCAACGACACTCGCTGCCCCAAGCGCCAGGTCGACAACTACGTCCGGGCGCTCGCCGCCCGGGGTGTTCCCCACCGCTACGAGGTGTACGACGCGGGCCACGGCGCCCACCGGGTCGACGAGCTCGTGCGCCAGCAGGCGCTGGCGCTCGATTTCGTCGCCGAGCACCTGGGCACGACCCCCGCCCGGCGCTGAGCCCCGCGGGTGCACGGCCTGCCGGGGATGTCGCACACGCCGGTTAGGCTTCGGCCATGTCCGGCTCGGTGACCACTCAGCCACTGGACCCCTCGTGGGCCACCGGCGACGGCCTGCGGCTGTCGTTCTCCCGCGTCGAGACCTACCGGCAGTGCCCGCTGAGGTTCCGCTTCGCCTACGTGGACCGCCTGCCCGGCGAGCCGAGCCCCCAGCTGTCGTGGGGCTCGTCCATCCACGCCGCGCTGGAGGCCTGGTGGGACCAGAAGCTGCCCCAGCCGCCCTCCGTAGAGACGTTGCTGTCGGCGCTGTACGACCACTGGGACGACTCCGGCTTCACCGGGATGGACCGCGAGGAGAAGGTGCGCTGGTACCGCCACGCCCAGGACGTCCTGCGCCGCCATCACGCCCGCCACGCGGCCGACTACGTCCCGGCGGTGGCGACCGAGCAGTGGTTCAGCCTGGACCTGGGTGACGACGTCGAGGTGGTCGGCTCGATCGACCACGTCGCCCGCACCCCGGCCGGCGGCATCGGCATCGTGGACTGGAAGACCACCCGCAAAGCGAAGACGCGCGAGCAGGTGGCCGGCAGCCTGCAGCTGGCGATCTACGCCTTGGCCGCCGAGCAGCTGTGGGGGCACCGGCCCGAGTGGGTGGCGCTGGACTTCGTGGTCCCGGGCGTGCGGGTCAGCGTGCCGCGCGAGCGGATCGACACCGGGGCGGCGACCCGGTCCATCCACGAGGTGGCCGCGGACATCCGCGAGGAGGCGTTCGAGCCCGCTCCCTCCGAGCTGTGCGGCTGGTGCGACTTCCGGGCGCAGTGCCCCGCCTTCTCCGGCGACGGGCCGGATCTCCCCGGGCTCGCCGTCGTCGAGCTGCGGCGGCTGCGGCGCCGCCGGGAGCGCGACGACGCCCGCATCGCGCACCTGCAGGCGCTCGTGCGCGAGCGGCTCGGGCAGGACGTGGCCGTGGAGGGATGACCCGGCGGCCCCGGTGGCAGCGAGGAGCCGGCCGATAAGCCGGATTCTGTCCGCCACCCCGGTCGGGGCGGGGGCGACCATCTATCTGGGACCGGCGTCACCGCCGGCCTCGAGCGGCCTACCCGGTGCTCGGCGGGCCACCTCGACGCACCTGCTTGGCCTTGCTCCGGGCGGGGTTTGCCTGTCCGCCGGCGTCGCCGCCGGCGCCGGTGCGCTCTTACCGCACCCTTTCACCCTCACCGGTGCCCGCACCGCGGGCCCCTGGCGGTCTGCTCTCTGTGGCACTGTCCGCGCGTCGCCGCGCCTGGGCGTTACCCAGCGCCCTGCCCTGCGGAGTCCGGACTTTCCTCGACGGGCCGAGGCCCGCCGCGGTCGCCTGGCCGGCTCCCTGCTGACGCCCAGCATACCCCGACGCGCCGCGCGGCGGACCCTTGTGCGCCGGCCACCGACACGCCACGCTCTGCCCGTCACCAGGGCGGAAGGGTGCGGTCGTGCGGTTCCTCTGGGGCATCGGCGGGATCATCGTCCTGCTCGGCCTGGCCTTGGCGATGTCGACCGACCGGCGGGCGATCAACCTGCGGACGGTGGGCGTCGCCCTGGCCATCGAGATCGGGTTCGCGGTCCTCGTGCTGTACTGGGACACCGGCGCCGACGCGCTTGCCGGGGCCGCCAACGGCGTGCAACAGGCGATCAACGCCGCCAACGCCGGCATCGACTTCCTCTTCGGCGGACTGCTCACGGCGGTGCCGGACGACGAGGAGCCGGTCTTCGCCCTGCAGGTGCTGCCCATCATCGTGTACTTCGCCGCGCTGATGTCGATGCTGTACCACCTGGGGATCCTCCAGGCCGTCGTGCGCCTCCTCGGCGGCGCCCTGCGGTGGCTGCTCGGCACGAGCCGGCCGGAGTCGCTGTCGGTGACCGCCGACATCTTCGTCGGGCCCACCGAGGCGCCGCTGGTGGTCCGTCCCTACATCGCCCGCATGACCGACTCGGAGCTGTTCGCCGTCATGACCGGCGGGCTGACAACCGTCGCCGGGTCGGTGCTGGTCGGCTACTCGCTGCTGGGAGCGCCGCTGGACTACCTCATCGCCGCGAGCTTCATGGCAGCCCCCGCCTCCCTGCTCACGGCCAAGATCGTGATCCTCGAGACGCTGGAA